>NZ_DEYR01000003.1:0-194130 GCF_002364635.1 Pseudomonas sp. UBA3153 | reverse complement strand
GCGCCGCATCCAGGCCGCCGGCTCGCGCCCGCTGCGCCACGGCCGGCACCAGAGCAGCTCGCCAGCCGCCAGGGCGATGCAGAAGCCCTCGGCACGCTCGCCGAGATCGGCCAGCAACGCGCCTTGCCGGATCGGCAGATCGTCGCCGCCATCAAGCTCCAGCAGCCAGGCCTGCATGGGCCAGCCGAGTTGCAGGCCGAGGCGCTGCGCTTCGGATTGCAGCGTCACCAGCGGCTGCTGGCGGTCGAGCAGCAGCCGCAGCCAGTTTTCCAGGCGGTCGCTGCGCCAGTGCCGCTCAGCCTGCAACTGGCGTTGCTCGACGAGCATCTCGGCGGTCATCCGCACCAGCGCCGCGTAGGGCCGCAGCTCCTCGGGATCGCCGGTGATGCCGAGCACGCCGATCAGTTGGTCGGCGTACAGTAGCGGCAGGTTGACTCCCGGCTTGACGCCGCGCAGACAGGCCGCGGCCTGTGCGTCGATCTCCACGGTGCGTCGATTCGCCAGCACCAGTTGGGCGCCCTCGTGACGCGAATGCAGCCGCTCGCGATCGCCGCTGCCGATGATCATCCCCTGCGCGTCCATCACGTTGATGTTGTGCGGCAGGATCGCCATCGCGCGGTCGACGATGTGTTGCGCCAGGGTGGAATCGAGTTCGAGCATGAAAAAACGGCCTCTGGAAAGAGGCCGCTAGTGTAGGCGGGAAATGCGTGTCAGGGGATCAAGGCGCCAACCGCTCGCGTACCCAGGCGCCGTCCTCCAGGCGGTAGTTCAGCCGGTCATGCAGGCGGCTGGAACGGCCCTGCCAGAACTCGATACGCTCGGGCAGCAGGCGATAGCCGCCCCAGTGCTCGGGGCAACTGGGCTCCTGATCCTGGAAACGCGCTTCGGTCTTGGCCAGCAACTCGGCGAGCTGTTCGCGGTCACGGATGACCTGGCTCTGTGGCGAAGCCCAGGCTCCGAGGCGGCTGCCCAGCGGACGCACCTGGTAATAGGCATCGGATTCGGCGGGGGTGACTTTCTCGACGCGGCCTTCGATGCGCACCTGGCGTTCGAGAGAAGGCCAGAAGAAGGTCATGGCGCCGAAGGGTTGCGAGGCGAGCTGCTCGCCCTTGGCGCTGAGGTAGTTGGTGAAGAAGGTGAAGCCGCGCTCGTCGAGCCCCTTGAGCAGCAGGATCCGGCAATGCGGACGGCCCTCCGCGTCGACCGTGGCGAAGGTCATCGCGTTGGGCTCGACAGGTGCCTGCTCGGTCTTCACCGCATCGGCGAACCATTGCTGGAACAGCGACAGCGGTTCGGCCGGCGCCTGCTGCTCGCTCAGCCCGTCGCGGGTGTAGTCGCGACGCATATCGGCGAGGCTCTGGTTCATGCTGCACTCCTTACGAAAAAGAGTCCTAGCTTAGCCAGGCAAGCCTTACTTGGCTTGATCTGCGGCAACCACCTTACCCACCGCGGCGATCTTCGGGCCGCTCGCCAAAGGCGCGCCCGGCGCGGCTTCGACGCCGGCTTCGGCCTTGGCCGGCTGGCTGTACTGGGCGAGCAGCGCGGTCAGGGTGTCCTGCGGCGTGAGCATGATCTCCACGCGGCGGTTCAGCGAGCGGCCCTGGGCACTGTCGTTGGCGGCGCGCGGCATGTCGGAGCCTACGCCCTGCTGCTTCAGGCGATCCTGCTTGAGGCCGCTGAGGCGGAAGATCGAAGCGAAGGCGCGGGCGCGATCCTGGCTGAGCTTGCGGTTCAGGTCGAGGGCGCCGGAGCTGTCGGCATGGCCGAGGATCAGCACGGCGGTCTTGGAATCGTCCTGCACCAGCTTGGCGACCTTGGTCACCGGGCCAAGGGTGACCGGGAGGAGCATTTCCGGGCGATCCGGGTTGAACGAAGAGTCCACCGGCGCGGTGATCACCAGCAGGTTTTCACGACGCTCGACTTCGAACTTGCTGCCCTTGAGAGTCTCACGCAGCTGCGGCTCGTAGGTGTCGAGCCAGGCCTGGGTGATCTTAGGATCAGGCATCTCGACCTTCTTCTGTTCAGCCACCGCCTCCTTCTTGCCGAACGGCCACCACGAGCTGCTCTTTTCGCCGGCGTCATCGCTTTTGAACGTGCTGCAGCCCGATACGATCATGCACAGAATCAAGGTAGTGGTCTTGAACAGCTTCATGAAATGGTTTCCGTAATCTGGAAGTTGATGGTCGGGTCGATAGGCGCAAGATAAGGAAGCGGCGCCGCGCTCTCATACTTCAAGTTAAATTCTGGACGCAACTTATTAATTCGAAAAGGCTTCCGTAGAGAAACTGACGAGCGGCTATTCCAGGCACCCCGCCGTCACACGGGCCAGGCGCTGCGCCCGCGGGTCCATCAGCACGTAGGGGCCGAGGCTGTTGCAGACGAAGGCGAAGCTCAGGTCGCGCTCCGGATCGGCGAAACCGATGCTGCCGCCCGCACCCGGATGGCCGAACGCCTTGGGACCCATACCGTAGGTGGCATTGGCCACGTCGGGCTGGTCGAGCATGCAGCCGAGGCCGAACCGGGTGGCGGTGAGCAACGTGCGATCCTCGCCGCGACGGTGCTCGCGGGTCAACTCGCCGATCAGCTCGGGCTCCAGCAAACGCCCATCCAGCAGGCCGCTGTAGAAACCCGCCAGCGAGCGCGCGTTGCCGTGGCCGTTGGCCGCCGGCTGTGCCATGCGCCGCCATTCGGGCTTGTTGGTGCTGGTCAGTACCGACGGCGGGTTGGTGAAGGCGCGCGTGCTGACGGCGTTCGGTTCGCTCATGAAGCACTTGAGCAGGCGCTGCGCGGCGGCGTCGCCCAGGTTGCCCTTGGCCCGCGACATGTGCGCGACCCGGTGGAACTCGGAGTCTGCCAGGCCGACGTGAAGATCCAGGCCGAGCGGCCTGGCCACCCGGTTGACGATGGACTCGCCGGGACCACGGCCATCGACGCGGCGAAGCAATTCGCCGACCAGCCAGCCATAGGTGATCGGCGCGTAACCGTGGGCTTCGCCCGGCGTCCACCAGGGTTGCTCGGCGGCCAGGGCATCGGTCATCGCTTTCCAGTCGTAGAGCGCCTCGCCAGGCAGCTGGGCGTGCAACGCCGGCAGGCCGGCGGCGTGGCTGAGCAGGTGGCGCAGGGTGACGTGCTGTTTGCCGGCAGCGGCGAACTCCGGCCAGTAGTACGCCACCGGCCGGTCCAGCTCGAGCTTGCCCTCGCCCACCAGTTGCAGCGCAGCGACCGCGGTAAGCGTCTTGGTGCAGGAGAACAGATTGAGGATGGTGTCGCTGTGCCAGGCTTCGGCGCCATCCTTGTCGGCGGTCCCGGCCCAGATGTCCACCAGCGTCTCGCCGCCGATCTGGATGCACAGCGCGGCACCGCGCTCCTGGGGGTTGTCGAACAGTTCGGCGAAGGCGTCCTTCACCGCTTCGAACTGGAGGTCGTAGTAGCCCTGAATCTGCACGCCGGCACCTGCGGGTAACGAGTCAGCCCGCATTGTTCCAGCACCGGACGAGCTTGGGAACCGGAAGAAAGACGGGTTTCGGCCCCACATTCACGCGCAGCCACCGCGCAACGGCGGCTGCGCGTCGCCGGTCAGGGCGTTTTCGCCTTTCCCGTGTCCGGCAGCCACTTCTCCGGGACCGCCAGGTTGGCCTTGCGCACCGCCTCCACGAAACCTTGGTAAGGCAGGTCGGTGATGCCCACCAGCCCCAGGTGGCCGTTCTCGCCATCGAGCAGGCGACCGGTCACCGGCTGGTCGAGATACTGGAACCAGTGCGCGCCGACGATCGTCGGCTCGGCCAGAGCACGCTCGATGAAGTGGGCATAGGCCGGCCCGCGCTCTTCTTCCCTGTAGACCTCGGCGACGCCACCCCAGAACGGCCCGCGGTCACGCGAACCGAAGTGGAATTCGGTGACTATCACCGGCTTGTCCAGCTTGCGCAGCGCCTCGAAGTCGTAACCCTGCTGCGGCTCCCGGGTATAGAAGTTGAAACTCAGGACATCGCAGTACTTGGCACAGGCGGCGACCGCCTCCGGCGTGCTGATGGCGAAGCGGCCGCCCAGCAGCAGGTGGTTCGGCGCGTGCCATTCCAGCGAGTCGGAGATCGTCTTGAAGTAGGTTTCAGCGAACACCCGCTGGAAGTACTGCAGGTCTTCCTCGACGGCCGGGTGTTCCGGGCTTGGCAGCGGCGCTTCGAAGCCGGGGTCTTCCATCAGCTCCCAGTGCTCCAGGTCGATGCCCCAGGCCTTCGACAGGCCCTGCTCGTTGCGGTACTTGTCGCGCAACTGCTTGAGGAAGGCGCGCTTGGCCGGCACGTCCGTGGTCAGGCGCAGGGTGCCGTAGGCGATGGCGTAGCGACCGTGCGGCTCGCTGCCCGGCGCGGCCCAGGACAGCTCGTTGTCGGCGAAGAAGCCGATCAGCCAGGGGTCGTCGCGGTGGCCGCGGGCGGCGATGGCGATGGCGCGCTCGGCGGCCATGGCGAAACGCGGATCGAAGGGATCGGGAATTCCGCCCCACCAGTCGTGGCCGGTGCTGATGGTGGCGTAGTCGCCGGAAATCGACAGCGGCACGGTGAACGGCATGCGCCTGGCGTCCCCCAGTTCTCCGTCGCTCCAGTTGCCGATGGTGTTGAAGCCCCAGGCCTTCAGCCGGTCGATGCTGCGCGCCGCCCAGTGCTCGACGGCGGAGGCGCGCTTGAGACGGTCGCATTCTTCCGCGGTCGGCGGTTCGGCGTCGCTTTTCGGCGCATCGCTCGGCGCGGCGGCTGCCGAGGCCGGCGCGCTAAGGTGCGTCTCGCTGCCCGGCACCACGACTTCCGGTTTCGGCGCGGGAGCGGCGGAGTTCGCAGTGAGCGCGGCGGGCGTGCAGCCCACGCACTCGCTGGAGCCGGCGCACGGCAGGTCGCCGTACTGACGCTCGAGGTTGGCGTTGTAGAAGTCGAACCAGCGTCCGCTGGCGTAGGCGCGGCCCTTGTTGGCGCCGGTGTCGCTGCGGTTGTCGCCCTTGCCATAGAACCGCCCCAGCGGGCCGTCGGCGGGCGGCAGGTCGCTGAACATGCTTTCGCGACCCTCGACGTAGGTCTGGCTCTGCTGCAGGGTCACCGCGTTGACGCCGAGGGAGAAGTACGGATGGCCGTCCGGGGTCACCAGGTACCAGCGACCGTCCTGCTTGAGCGTATTGAAGAAGCCCTTGGCCGGGAACGAAGGGCCGCGCAGCCAGCCGCCATAACGATCCTGCTGCGGCAACTGCTGCTGCCACTTCCTGACCTGTTCGGCGTCCTTCGCCGCGGCGGCGCGCAGTTGCTCGTCGCTCCTGACCTTCTCCGGCCAGTTGCCGCGCGTGTACTGGCCGAAACCATCGACGATGCCCTTGTAGGCGTCGTGGAAATCCTGGTCGCCACGCACGCCGAAGCGGCCGAGCAGGATGTTCTGCGCCACGTCCGGATTGCTCAGGGATACTGTCACCGAACTGACCTGGGCGGGGTTCAGCTCGCCCTCGACGGTATCCGCCAGGAACAGCTTGCGATCGCCCCGCGCCCACGGCATCGGCAGGCCGGCGCGCATGCCCAGCGCCCGCGGGGAGGTGGCCTGCAGCGGCACCAGCAGGGTCTGCGCCGGGCCGGCCGGCAGAGCGATGCGGGTGGTCAGCGCCTTGCCGTCGGCACTCTCGATGCGCACGTCGACGGTCAGCGCCCAGTCCATCGCGCTTTGCAGGCGCAGGCTCATGGCACGCATCTGCGACCAGTCCCAGGTGCCCTGTTGCGGCGTGAGGATCAGGCTCGGCTTCGGCGCCGGGTTGAATACCAGGCGGCGGAGGATTTCCCCCTCCGGGGTGCTTTCCGCGGTCAGTTCGGGAAAGAACGCATCGTTGGTCTGCACCTTCACCACGTCGGTGGGGCGGACGAAGTTGAACAGCACCTGCGGCGCCGGCTCAGGAACCGCCGCCGGCGCGGCGGCGGGTTCGGACGCGGCGAGCGCCGGCGCGCTCAGCAACAGGGCGAACAACGTGGACAACGAGCGGTGAATCATGAGGCGGTATCTCCATTACGACCGGCAGTAGACAACGATGTCGGGAAAGAATGCCCAATCCCTGGTGCAGCGGGCGTTCGCCCTCAGGCAATTTCACGGCGGAACGGCGGCAGGGCATTGAGGATCGCCTTGCCGTAGCGCTGGGTGACCAGTCGACGGTCGAGCAAGGTGATGGTGCCGCGGTCGGCTTCGGTACGCAGCAGGCGGCCACAGGCCTGGATCAGGCGCAGCGAGGCGTCCGGCACGGCGATTTCCATGAACGGGTTGCCGCCGCGTGCCTCGATCCATTCCGACAGCGCCGCTTCCACCGGGTCGTCCGGCACGGCGAAGGGAATCTTGGCGATCACCACGTGCTCGCAGTAGGCGCCCGGCAGGTCGACGCCCTCGGCGAAGCTGGCCAGGCCGAACAGCACGCTGGCCTCACCGTCGTCGACCCGCGCCTTGTGCTTGTTCAGGGTTTCCTGCTTGGACAGGTTGCCCTGGATGAACACACGCTTGCGCCAATCGCGCTCGAGGCCGTCGAAGACGTCCTGCATCTGTCGGCGCGAGGAGAACAGCACCAGGGTGCCGCGCGCACCTTCCACCATCCGCGGAAGCTCGCGAATGATCGCCGCGGTGTGCGCGGCAGCGTCGCGCGGGTCGGCTTTGAGGTCCGGCACCCGCAGCACACCGGCATCGGCGTGGTGGAACGGGCTCGGCACGATGGCGGTGGCCGCGGCCTTGGGCAGCCCGGCACGCATGCGGAAACGGTCGAAGGTGCTCAGCGCGGTGAGCGTCGCCGAGGTCACCAGCGCACCGTAGGCGACGTTCCACAGGTTGCGCCGCAGGGTCTCGGCGGCCAGGATCGGACTGGCGTTGACCTCGATGTCGTAGAGCGCGCCGCTGTCGGCGAGGGTCAGCCAGCGCGCCATCGGCGGGCTGTTTTCCGGGTCCTCGGCGGTGAACGCGGTCCACAGCTCCCAGTTGCCCTGGGCACGCGCCAGCAGGCTGCCGAACAGCGGGTACCACTCCTCGGCCTGGTGGCTGGCGATGCCCAGGCCAGGCTCCCCGTCCATCGCCTGCTTGAGCAGTTCGGCCAGCCGGGTGAACACGTCGGTGAGCTGGGAAAAGCCCTTCTTCAGCTCGATGCCCAGTTCGCGCAGGTGCTCGGGTACCAGGCCGCCGACGAAGCGATGGCGCGGCCGCTCGCGGCCCTCCATGTCTTCGCCGGCCTTGAAATCGGCGAGCTGTTCGCAGGCGGCGAACATGAACTGCTGCTGGCTGCGCAGCTCGCGGGTCAGCTCCGGGACCTTCTCGATCAGCCGGCCGAGTTCGCCCGGCAACGGGTGCTGGGCGAGCAGCTTGGTCAGGTTCTTCTCCATCTGCGCCAGCCAGTCGGCGGTGGAACGCAGGCGGGTGAAATGCGCGAAATGGCCGATCGCCTTGTCCGGCAGGTGGTGGCCTTCGTCGAACACGTAGAGCGTGTCGCGCGGGTCGGGCAGCACCGCACCGCCGCCGAGGGCGAGGTCGGCGAGCACCATGTCGTGGTTGGTGACGATCACGTCGACCTTGGTCATGCCTTCGCGCGCCTTGTAGAAGGCGCACTGCTGGAAATTCGGGCAATGCCGGTTGGTGCACTGGCTGTGGTCGGTGGTCAGCCGCGCCCAGTGCTGGTCCTCCAGCGTTTCGGGCCAGGAGTCGCGGTCGCCGTCCCAGCGGTTGCCGGCGAGCTTCTCGATCATCTGGTTGAACAGCTTCTGGCTGTTCTCGTCGACGTCGATTTTAAAGCCGTCTTCCTCGAACAGCTGCGCGGTGGCACTTTGCGCCTGGCCTTCCTGCAGCAGCATGTCGAGCTTGGACAGGCACAGATAGCGCCCGCGCCCCTTGGCCAGCGCGAAGCTGAAGTTCAGGCCGCTGTTGCGCATCAAGTCCGGAAGGTCCTTGTGCACGATCTGCTCCTGCAACGCGACCGTCGCCGTGGCGATCACCAGGCGCTTGCCCGCCGCCTTGGCGATGGGAATGGTCGCCAGCGCGTAGGCCACGGTCTTGCCGGTGCCGGTGCCCGCCTCGACCGCCACCACCGCCGGATCGCTGTCGCGGCGGTTCTCGTCGTCGGTGGAGATCGCGCCGAGCACCTTCGCCACCTCGGCGATCATCAGGCGCTGGCCATAGCGCGGCTTCAGCCCCTTGGCTTCGAGAAAACGGGAATAGGCGCCCTGGATCTGGGACTTGAGTTCGGTGCTGAGCATGGGCGTCGGAAAGCCGGAAGGCTGGATAAATTTTCAGTGTTTCGAGCGGGTCGCTATGATAGCGCGCGTTTCGCCAGAGGGGTGTTTACAAAAGCGGCGGGCGACGGACAGGCACGAGGAAATCCGTCGGTAACGCGATCTGTATCTGTCCCGAATGGGCGTTTCCGCCGATCCCGACGCCGTATCGCCACATCCCTGTTTCCTCCCCCAACCCTCCGGAGATAGCCCGAATGACGCTCTACGCCCTTGTTTACGCCCTTCACGTACTCGCCGCGCTGGTCTGGGTGGGCGGCATGTTCTTCGCCTGGATGGTCCTGCGGCCCGCCGCGGTCGTGGCGCTGGAGCCGCCACAGCGGCTGCGCCTGTGGCTCGAGGTGTTCCGCCGGTTCTTCGTCTGGGTGTGGGTGGCGGTGCTGATCCTGCCGGTCAGCGGCATCGGCCTCTTGCAACTGCGCTTCACCGGCTTCGAGACCGCGCCGCGCTATGTGCACGTGATGATCGGCCTGTACCTGGCGATGCTCGCGCTGTTCCTGCGGGTGAAGCTGCTGCAGTTGCCGGCGCTGCGCCAGGCGGTGGACGCCGAGGACTGGCCGGCGGGTGGCGCGGCGCTGGGGAAGATTCGCCGCCTGGTGGGCATCAACCTGCTGCTCGGCCTGGCTCTGGTGGCGATCGTCGCCGCGCGGCCGAGCTTCTGAGGTTCACTCGGCCGATTTGGCCGGACGCAGCGCCAGCAGGTGGAACACGCCAAAAAGCATGATCTGCAGGCGATCGGACCAGGGCTTGGGACGGCCCTGAAGGCGCGCGCGAAATACCAGGATCTCGATCACGTGCGCGACCAGGAACACCGCGCCGCAGAGATTCAGCAGCAGCGCGAACGGCGCAGCGAAGGGCTGCAGCAAGTTCACCAGCAGCACCAGCCAGAACACCAGCACGATGGCTTTGCCCAACAGGCTCAACAGTTTCATCCGACTTCCTTCCATGTGTTCGCGACGGCACCCGCCACGCGTGCCGGGATGCTAGCCGATGACCCCGACGAAGGCATTGCCCGATGCATAAAAAAACCCGCCGAAGCGGGTTTTTCGTGGAACGCCGGCCTTGGCCGGCGTGGCCTCGGCGCAAGATTACTTGGCTTCGGCTTCCACAGCGGCTTCAACGCGACGGTTGATGGCACGGCCGGCGTCAGTTGCGTTGTCGGCAACCGGACGCGACTCGCCGTAGCCAACGGACTCGACACGAGCGCCCGAGACACCCAGCTTGTTGACCAGAACGTCGCGAACGGCACTGGCGCGGCGCTCGGACAGTTTCTGGTTGTAGGCGTCGGTGCCGACGGAGTCAGTGTGGCCTTCGACGACGGTGGTGGTCTGCGGATACTGCTTCATGAAGTCGGCCAGGTTCTGGATGTCGCCCATGCTTTCCGATTTCACGGTGGACTTGTCGAAGTCGAATTTCACGTCGAGTTCGACGCGAACGGCTTCAGCAGCCGGTTCCGGAGCCGGAGCGGGTGCCGGAGCAGGGGTCTCTTCGACGTAGGCGACGGTTTCTTCACCCTGACCGTGGACCCAGCAATAGGCTGCAGCAGTCGCGCCGCCTACCAGCACGCCCCAACCAGCGTAAGCGCTGCTTTCGATGGCGCCCAGAGCGGCACCGGTGACGCCGCCGACAGCCGCGCACATCGGCCAGTCGGATTTCTGTACACCAGCACAACCGGTCAGAACGCCGGAAATCAGAACCAGCGGTACAGCTTTCCTTAACATGCTCATGTGAAGTCTCCTTGGAAGAATCGGATCGTATGCCGACACTTTGGATGGCAACGCTTTTATAAGTCCGCCAGGCGTGGGCGACTGGCCCTGTGCCATGAGGGTTCGAGACGTTAGTCTCTCTGCTTCACGCTGAGGTTCCCCAATGACGGAAAGCTTTTCGCAACGAACACCCCAACAAGCCCTGGCTGCATTACTGGAAAGCCAGTCCCCTGAACGCCTGCTGTTGGCTGGCGCCAGCGATCTGCCAGCGCTGCAAGCCTACCGCGATACGCACCCGAGCTGCCAGATAGATTATGTGGCCCCCGGCCCGCTGCCGGCAGCCATCGCAGCGCAGCGCTATGCATTGGCGGTGGTCGCCGATTGCCTCGAGCATCTGCCCAAGCGAAGCGGCCTGGAACTGCTTGGCGGCATCCGCAACCTGAACGCTCATCGGCTGGCCGTGCTGGTCGACCTGGCCGCCAGCGACTGGCAGGCCACCGACTTCTATTCGCTGGGGATGCAGGCCCAGGAACGTTTCCGCCGCGAGGCGCAGGTGCTTACCCTGTTCACCTATGATCTACATGATTACAAGCAGGTCCCGGACTGGCTGAACGCTCGGTTCTGGGCCAACCCGGAAAACTTCGGCAAATACTGGTGGTGAAGCCATGAGTCCCAGTTGTCCCTGCGGCAGCGGCAGCCTGCTGATCGAATGTTGCGGTCGTTACCACGGCGGAACGCCGGCGCCGAGCGCCGAGCAGCTGATGCGCAGTCGCTACAGCGCCTATGTGCTCGGGCTGATCGATTACCTCGTCGCGACCACCCTCCCCGCCCAGCAGTCGGCGCTGGACCGCGGCGCGATGGCGGCCTGGAGCGCGCAAAGCACCTGGCTGGGTCTGCAGGTGGAAAGCAGCGAGGTGCTCGGCGGCCAGCCCGAACATGCCTTCGTGACGTTCGTCGCGCGCTGGCACGACGGCCAGGGCGAGCACGCCCAGCACGAGCGCTCGGCGTTCGTGCAGAACGCCGGCCATTGGTACTTCATCGACCCGGGCGTGCCGCTGAACGCGGGACGAAACGATCCCTGCCCCTGTGCCAGCGGGCAGAAATTCAAGAAGTGCTGTGCGGGTTTCTTCTGATTACATCAGCCTGATGTGCGAGACATCCGGGGCTGGGGCGGCGGGCGCCGCCTTGGCCTGCCCCATGTCGCTGCCGACCGGTGCCAGGCTGAGCGCGGAAAGATCGACCGTCGGCGCCTGCGGTTCGGGTTTGCGGTCCTGCAGGTCCGCCCCGACGGGCGCGATGCCGAAATCCGGCGCGTCGACATCGACGAAGGCCGCCATGTACTCGTCGCGAGGTGCCACCTGCAGCCGCCGCGTCGGCGCGGACTCAGCCGTCGGCGCGGCGGCCGGCATCGGCGGAGGCGGCGCCATTTCGACCTCCTCCACATCCACTTCCATCGAGCTGACTTCGGCCAGCGCGCCGGCTCGCTCCAGCGCGACGCGGTACTTTTCCGCCGCCGCTTCGTCGAGGTTGTTCTTGATCACCATGCGCCGGCCGGAGAAGAGCAACGCGATGCGTTGCGCGTCGGCCTGGAATAGACGCGCCAGGTTGGCCTTGACCGCATCGGGTTGTGCGCCGGGCATCAATCGGCCGCTGAAAGCGATCTCGTAAAGCCTCATGGGTGAAACTCCTGTAAAAACCGTCTGCAGTATGGCGCAGCTTTTTTTCCCTCCACAACCGATTGCCGCCGAGCAGTTGCTTGTTACACTCAGCCGTCAATCGGAGTACCGGCATGTTTTCCCAGGTTTCCCTAGCAAGAATTCTCGGCCTTCTGGCACTGCTCGCCCTGAGCGCCAGTCAGGTGGGTTGCTCGACCTGGTTCACCAGTCACCTGGAGGACCCCGAGGTCCGTCTGGTCAAGGTCGAGGTGGTCAAAGCCCGCTTGCTGGAGCAGCGCTTCACGCTGCGTTTCCGGATCGATAACCCGAACGACGTTCGCCTGTCGGTGCGCGGCCTCATCTACGACATCTACCTGAACGACATCCCGCTGGCCGAAGGCGAGTTCAACAAGCACGTCAGCGTGCCCGCGCATGGCCACCAGACCTTCGAGATCCCGGTGCGCACCAACCTCTGGCGCCACGTCAAGGGCATGGTGAAGATGCTCGAGGAACCCGAGGCGCCGATCCACTACCGCCTCAAGGGCGAGGTCAAGACCGGAATGTTCTCCCGCAACGTGCAGGTTCTGCGCATAGGCGAGATAATCCCCGGCGATTACCTACCGGAGTAGCTTTCCATGTCCCAAGAACCCCATGTCCATGGCCCCGATTGCAACCATGACCATGACCATGAGCATGAGCATGAGCATCACCATCACGTGCACGGTCCCGACTGCGGCCACGCGCACCAGGAACCGCTGCGCAACCCGCTGAAGGACGTCGGTCGCAACGATCCGTGCCCGTGCGGCAGCGAGAAGAAATTCAAGAAGTGCCACGGCGCCTGACGCGTTCCCGGGCAGCCGTCGCCCCGGCTGCCCGCCTGATTCCAGCCCAACCGGACCACGCTGAATTTGCCCCGCGCGCCCCTTGCCAGCCGCCGCGTCGCTCACTACCTTAGCTCGCCTTCGCGGCGCGTTGCCGCGCCGGTAGCCAGCGCCTTTGCTAGGCTGGCCGAAACCTCGCCCTTCACCTCTTCCTATCGTCTTCGCTGCAAGAGGCTTTTCGCATGCGCTTTCGCCTGTTCCGTCCGCTGACCGGTGCGTCCCTTGGCCTGGGCTTCGGCGCCCTGCTCGGCCTCGCCGGTTGCCAGTCCCTGCTCGACAGCCGCTACGCCGACAGCGTGGCGCCCGACCAGGGCGTGCTGCGCATCAAGGGTGTGGCGGAAAGCGCGGTGGTGCGGCGCAACCCGCTGGGCATGCCGCTGATCGAGAGCGGCAACTTCCACGACGCACTGTTCGCGCTGGGCTACGTGCACGCCAGCGACCGCCTCAGCCAGATGGTCGGCATGCGCCTGATGGCCGAGGGGCGGCTGTCGGAGATGGCCGGTCCCGGCGCGCTGGAGATCGACCGTTTCATGCGCGCAGTGAACCTGCGCGCCAGCGCCGAGGTGCTCTACAAGAACGCCTCGCCGCGCCTCAAGCAGTTCTTCGAGGTGTATTCGCGCGGGGTCAACGCCTACCTCTATCGCTACCGCGACAAGCTGCCGATGGACCTCGCCGAGTCCGGCTACAAACCGGCCTACTGGAAACCGGAGGATTCGGTGCTGGTGTTCTGCCTGCTGAACTTCGGCCTGGCGGTGAACCTGCAGGAGGAAATCGATTCGTTGGTGCTGGCGCAGAAGGTCGGCAGCGACAAGCTCGCCTGGCTGCTGCCGACCTACCCGGACGAAGCGCTGCCGTTCGACGAAGCGGACAAGCTCAAGGGCCTCAACCTCGGAGGTCAGATTCCCGGCCTCGCCGCCGTGGATTCCGCTGCCGCGCAGGTCGCCAGCCTGAACATGCTCGGCGTTGCCGCCTCCAACAACTGGGCGATCGCGCCGTACAAGAGCCGCAGCGGCAAGAGCCTGCTGGCCAATGACACGCACCTGCCGCTGTCGATGCCGTCGCTGTGGAATTTCGTGCAGATCCGCTCACCCAAGTACAACGCCGCCGGGGTGTCCATCGCCGGCGTGCCGGCCGTGGTCGCCGGCTTCAACGGCAAGCTGGCGTGGGGCATGACCATGGTCATGGGCGACAACCAGGACCTGTTCCTGGAGAAGGTGAAGAAGGAAGGCGGCCGCCTCTACTACCAGGTCAACGGCAAATGGCAGCCGGCGCGCGAGCGCAGCGAGACCTTCTTCGTCAAAGGCCAGAAACCGCTGCGCGAGGTCATCTACGAGACGCGCAACGGTCCGCTGCTGAACAGCGTGCTGGGTGAGCGCAAGACCCCGCTGCAACCGCTGCAGCTGTCCAGCGGCTACGGGCTGGCGCTCAAGAGCATCCAGCCTGACGGTGACAAGACCCTCGATGCCTTCTTCGACCTGTCGCGCGCCAAGTCGGTGGAGCAGGCCTTTGACATCACCCGCGGCGTGCAGGCGATGGCGCTGAACATCGTCTTCGCCGACGCCGAGCACATCGGCTGGCAGGTCACCGGGCGCTATCCGAACCGCCGCCTGGGCCGCGGCCTGATGCCCTCGCCGGGCTGGGACGACCGCTACGGCTGGGACGGCTATGCCGACTCGATGCTCTTCCCCTACGACCAGGACCCGCCGCAGGGCTGGCTGGGCACCGCCAACAACCGCACCGTGCAGGGCGGCTACGGCGTGCAGCTGTCGAACTCCTGGTACTACCCGGAGCGCGCCGAACGCATCGCCGATCTCGCCGGGCGCGGCAAGCAGGACGCGCAGAGCATGGTCGCCATGCAGTACGACCAGACCACGCCGTTCGCCGCCAAGCTCAAGGCGATGTTCGACGAGCCGCTGATGGCCGGACCGCTGAAGAACGCCATCGATGCCCTGCCCGCCGACCAGCGCGGCAAGGCACGCGAGGCGCTGGACCGCCTGCGGGCCTTCGACGGCAAGCTGGCGGCGAACTCGACCGACGCCGCGCTGTACGAGGCCTTCCTCTACGAAAGCGCGCGGCAGACCTTCCTCGACGAGCTCGGCTCGGAGACCAGCCCGGCCTGGAAAGCCCTGGTGCAGACCGCCGACACCTCCTACTCGGCGCAGGCCGACCACCTGCTCGGCCGCGTCGACAGCCCGTTCTGGGATGACGTCAACACGCCGCAGAAGGAAGACAAGCCGGCGATCCTCGCGCGCAGCCTGGCCGCCGCCGTCACCTTTACCGAAAGCAAGCTCGGCAGCGACCGCAGCGCCTGGCAGTGGGGCAAGCTGCACACCTATACCTTCGCCAGCGACGCCAGCAAGATGGCGCCGCACATGGCCGCCGGCGAGCGCGCCAAGGTCGATGCGATCAAGGGCTACCTGGACCGCGGCCCGTACATGGCCGGCGGCGACCACAGCACGCTGAACGTCTCCGCCTACCACTGGGGCGCGGATTTCGACACCTGGCTGGTGCCGGCCATGCGCATCGTCGTCGACTTCGGCCGCGACGAGCCGCTGATGGGCGTGAACAGCTCCGGGCAATCCGGCAACCCGGCCAGCAAGAACTACGCGGACGGCATCGACGCCTGGCTCAAGGCGCAGTACCAGACCTTCCCGTTCAAGGCGGAAAACCTCGACCGCGCCTACGGCAATAAACGCCTCTACCTGCTGCCGGCGAAATGATCCGCGGATAGCGGCGTGCGCACCCGTTTCGCCGGGTGCGCCGCCGGTCAAGGCGGCGAACTTCGCCGCGCCGACGCCGCTCCAAACTGACAAGCCCGTCAGCGCAGAGCCCCATGGACCTCGTCATCGCCCGCCCCGAAGGACTCTACTGCCCGCCCGGCGACTTCTACATCGACCCCTGGCGCCCGGTCGAGCGCGCGGTGATCACCCACGCCCACGGCGACCACGCGCGCTGGGGCATGGGCCATTACCTGGCCGCGGCGGACAGCGAAGGCATACTGCGCTCGCGCATCGCCGCGGACATGCCGCTGCAGACCCTGGCCTACGGCGAGCGCCTCGAACACCACGGCGTCACCCTTAGCTTCCACCCTGCCGGCCACGTGCTCGGCTCGGCGCAGGTGCGACTGGAGTACCGCGGCGAAGTCTGGGTCGCTTCGGGTGATTACAAGGTCGAACCGGATGGCACCTGTGCGCCCTTCGAGCCGGTGCGCTGCCACACCTTCATCACCGAATCGACCTTCGGCCTGCCGATCTACCGCTGGCAACCGCAGGCGGAAATCTTCACCGAGGTCAACGACTGGTGGCGCGCCAACGCCGCCGCCGGGCGCCCGTCGGTACTGTTCTGCTATGCCTTCGGCAAGGCCCAGCGGATTCTCCACGGGCTGGACGAAAGCATCGGCCAGATCGTCGCCCACGGCTCGGTGGAACCGCTCAACCGGGTCTATCGCGAGGCCGGCATCCGCATCCCGGAAACGCTCTACGCCGGCGACCTGAAGAAAAACGACCCGCGCCTGCGCCAGGCCATCGTCCTCGCTCCGCCCTCGGCCGGCGGCAGCACCTGGATGCGCCGCTTCGGCGACTATTCCGATGCCTTCGCCAGCGGCTGGATGATGCTGCGCGGCACCCGCCGCCGACGCGGCGTCGACCGCGGCTTCGTGCTCTCCGATCATGCCGACTGGCCCGGCCTGCTTTGGGCCATCGAGCAGACCGGCGCCGAACGGGTGATGGTCACCCACGGCTCGGTGGCGGTCCTGGTGCGCTACCTGCGCGAACACAAGGGCCTCGACGCCCAGGGCTTCGAGACCGAGTACGGCGAGGAAGACGACAGCGCGGCGGAGCCGACATGAAGGCCCGCGCCACGCCGGAATCGCGCCGATGAAAGCCTTCGCCGACCTCTACGCACGGCTCGACGCCACCACTTCGAGCAACGCCAAGCTCGCCGCCATGCAGTTCTACTTCCAGCAGGTGCCCGCCGCCGACGCCGCCTGGGCGGTGTATTTCCTATCCGGCGGGCGACCACGCCAGCTGGTGCCGAGCCGGCTGCTGCGCGAGACCGCGATGCAGGCGGCGGCGCTGCCGGAATGGTTGTTCGAGGAGAGCTACCAGGCGGTCGGCGACCTCGCCGAAACCATTTCGCTGCTGCTGCCGGAATCGCCGCACAGCTCCGACGAAGGGCTCGCTGCGTGGATGCAGGACAAGCTGCTGCCGTTGCGCGGCCTGCCGCCGGAAGCGCTGGCCGAGCGCCTGCCGCGGCTCTGGGCGCAGCTCGACCGGCGCAGCCTGATGGTCTGCATCAAGCTGATCACCGGCGCCTTCCGCGTCGGCGTCTCCAAACTGCTGGTGACCCGCGCGCTGGCCAGCGTCGGCGGCCTCGACGCCAAGCGCGTGGCGCAACGGCTGGTCGGCTACACCGATCTGTCGCACCGACCGAGCGCCGAAGGCTATCGGGCGCTGATCGCCGCCGAATCCGCCGACGAGCACGCGCAGCGCGGCGGCCAGCCGTATCCGTTCTTCCTCGCCCACCCGCTGCAACTTCCGCCGGAAGACTTCGACGCCCAGCTCGGCGCACCGGCGGACTGGCTGGTGGAGTGGAAATGGGACGGCATCCGCGCGCAACTGGTGAAGCGCGACGGCCAGCTGTGGGTCTGGTCGCGCGGCGAGGAACTGGTGACCGAGCGTTTCCCCGAACTGCAAACGCTGGCCGCGCGCCTGCCCGATGGCACGGTGATCGACGGCGAGATCGTGGTCTGGAAAGGCTCGCCCGAAGCGCTCGCCGATACGCCGACGAGCGATACGGCGGCGGCCGGCAGCGAAGCGCTGAAGCGCTTCGCCGTGCAACCGTTCGCCCTGTTGCAGCAACGCATCGGCCGTAAGACGCTGACCGCCAAGGTGCTGGAGCAGGCGCCGGTGGCGCTGCTCGCCTACGACCTGCTGGAGTGGCGCGGCGAAGACTGGCGCCAGCACCCGCAGCAGCAGCGTCGCACGCAGCTCGAGGCGCTGGTTGCCGAAACCACCGCGGGCGATCTGCTCGACGGCCTGCCCGCCGGCCCGGAGGTGCTGATGCTCTCGCCGCGCCTCGAGGCCCGCGACTGGGCCGATCTGGCGCGCCAGCGCGAAGCCTCCCGCGAACTGGGCGTCGAAGGCATGATGCTCAAGGCCCGCGACGGTCAGTACGGCGTGGGCCGCACCAAGGACGTCGGCACCTGGTGGAAGTGGAAGGTCGACCCCTATTCGGTGGATGCGGTGCTGATCTACGCCCAGCGCGGCCACGGCCGTCGCGCCAGCCTCTACACCGACTTTACCTTCGCCGTCTGGGATGGCGCGCCGGGCGATCCCGACCGCAAGCTGGTGCCCTTCGCCAAGGCCTACTCGGGCCTCACCGACGAGGAAATGCGCAAGGTCGACGCCATCGTGCGCAAGACCACCGTGGAGAAGTTCGGCCCGGTACGCAGCGTCACCCCGAGCCTGGTCTTCGAGCTCGGCTTCGAAGGCATCGCCGCCAGCAGTCGGCACAAGAGCGGCATCGCCGTGCGTTTCCCGCGCATGCTGCGCTGGCGCCACGACAAGCCGGTGGACGAGGCCGACACCCTGGAAAGCCTGCGGGAGCTGCTCGGGTGAGGCGGCCCACTCGGTTGAATCCGCTCGCGGTGCGCAGGGCGTACCCTACGGGAGTGGAGGCTTCGCTGCGCACGAAAACCGTAGGGTGCGCCGCGCGCACCGGCAAGCCTGCGGGAGCGGCTCGGATGAGGCCGCCCGCCCGGTTGAGTCCGCCCACGGTGCGCATGGCGCACCCTACGAGAGCCGGGGCGGCGCTGCTCAGGAAAATCGTAGGGTGCGCCGCGCGCACCGACAAGCCTGCGGGAGCGCCCCGGACGAAGCGCTGTGCCCGGTCGAACTCCCTCGCGGTGCGCAGGGCGCACCGTACGGGAGTGGAGGCTTCGCTGCGCACGAAAACCGTAGGGTGCGCCGCGCGTACCGACACCGCGAAGCGTGCGGCATGAGCGAGCCCGGCGCACGCTGGTTCGCCGATCGGGGCTGGACGCCCTTCCCCTTCCAGCAGGCCGTGTGGCGCGCGGTGAAGGACGGCGACTCCGGCCTGCTGCACGCCACCACCGGCGCCGGCAAGACCTACGCCGTTTGGTTCGCTGCGCTGAACCACTTCGCCAGACCGCGCAGCACTCCGGCGAAACGTGGCGACAAGGCGGCGCCGCTGACGGTGCTCTGGATCACCCCGATGCGCGCCCTCGCCGCCGACACCGCGCGCGCCCTGCAAGCGCCGCTGGACGAACTGGAGATCGACTGGAGCATCGGCCTGCGCACCGGCGATACCGGCAGCGCCGAGCGCGCCCGCCAGGGTCGTCGCCTGCCCAGCGCGCTGGTGACCACGCCGGAAAGCCTGACCCTGCTGCTGACCCGCGCCGACGCCCGGCAGACCTTCGCCGGCCTGCGCATGCTGGTGGTGGACGAATGGCACGAGCTGCTCGGCAACAAGCGCGGCGTGCAGCTGCAACTGGCGCTGGCGCGGCTGCGCCTCTGGAATCCGCAGCTGATCGTCTGGGGCCTCTCCGCCACGCTGGGCAATCAGGCCCACGCGCTGGAGGTGCTGCTGGCGCCGGGCGACGGTCGCCTGGTGCAGGGCGAGATGGCCAAGGAGCTGCGCGTCGATACCCTGCTGCCACCGGCCATCGAGCGCTTTCCCTGGGCCGGGCACCTGGGCCTGCGGATGCTGCCGCAGGTGGTCGCCGAGGTCGAATCCGCCGCCACCTCGCTGGTCTTCACCAACACCCGCGCGCAGTCGGAAATCTGGTACCAGGCGATCCTCGAAGCCCGCCCGGACTGGGCTGGCCTGATCGCCCTGCACCACGGCTCGCTGTCGCGCGAGGTGCGTGACTGGGTCGAGCTGAGCCTGAAGGACGGCTCGCTGAAGGCGGTGGTATGCACCTCCAGCCTCGACCTCGGGGTGGATTTCCTGCCGGTGGAGCGGGTGCTGCAGATCGGCTCGCCGAAGGGCGTGGCGCGCCTGATGCAGCGCGCCGGGCGCTCCGGCCACGCCCCCGGCCGGCCATCGCGGGTGACCCTGGTGCCGACCCATTCGCTGGAGCTGGTGGAAGCCGCCGCCGCCCACGACGCCGTCGCCGCGCGGCGCATCGAAGGTCGCGAGGCGCCGGCCAAGCCGCTCGACGTGCTGGTCCAGCACCTGGTGAGCATGGCGCTGGGCGGCGGTTTTCGGCCTGATGAACTGCTGTGCGAAGTCCGCCAGACCTGGTCCTACCGCGCCCTGAGCGACGACGAATGGGCCTGGGCGCTGGCCTTCGTCCGCCACGGCGGCCACTCGCTGACGGCCTACCCCGACTACCAGCGCGTGGAGCCCGACACGAACGGCCTGTGGCAGGTGCCCGACCGGCGCCTGGCGCTGCGCCACCGGATGAGCATCGGCACCATCGTCAGCGACGCCAGCCTGACGGTGAAATACTGGACCCGCGGCGGCGCCGGCGGCTCGCTGGGCTCGGTGGAAGAGGGCTTCATCGCGCGCCTGCGCCCCGGTGACGGCTTTCTCTTCGCCGGTCGCCTGCTGGAACTGGTGCGGGTCGAGAACATGACCGCCTACGTGCGCCGCGCCACCAGCAAGAAGGCCGCGGTGCCGCGCTGGAACGGCGGGCGCATGCCGCTTTCCAGCGAGCTGGCGGACGCCGTGGTGGAAAAGCTCGGCGCGGCCTCGCGCGGCGAATACGCCAGCGCCGAGATGCGCCTGGTGCAGCCGTTGCTGCAGGTGCAGCTGGACTGGTCGGCGCTGCCCACGGAAACCAGCCTGCTCGCCGAAGTGCTGCGCTCGCGCGAGGGCTGGCACCTATTCCTCTACCCCTTCGCCGGCCGCCACGTTCACCTCGGCCTCGCCAGCCTGCTGGCCTGGCGCCTGGCCCGGCGCACCCCGGTGACCTTCTCCATCGCGGTGAACGACTACGGCTTCGAGCTACTCTCGGCCACCGAGGTCGACTGGACGCGCTGGCTGACGGCGGAGCTGTTCGCCACCGAGGACCTGCTGCACGACGTGCTCGGCAGCCTCAACGCCGGAGAGCTGGCGCGGCGGCGCTTTCGCGAAATCGCCCGCATCGCCGGGCTGGTCTTCGCCGGGCGCCCCGGTGCGCAGAAGAGCGCGCGCCAGCTGCAGGCCTCCAGCGGGCTGTTCTTCGACGTGTTCCGCCAGTACGACCCGGACAACCTGCTGCTCGGCCAGGCTCAGGAAGAAGTGCTGCGCCAGGAGCTGGACGTGCAGCGCCTGGAACAGACCCTGCAACGCCTGCAGACCCGGCGCCTGGACATTCGCCCGGTGAAGCGGCCGACGCCGCTGGGCTTTCCGCTGCTGGTGGAACGCATGCGCGAGAGCATGAGTTCGGAAAAACTCGCCGATCGCATCCGCCGCATGGTCGAAGACCTGGAAAAGGCCGCCGGCGCGGGCGGCTATCGCAGCGACAGCATCGAGGTGGAGCGCGAAACCGCGCGGCCGCGAACCCCGCGCTCGCGCAAGGACGGCACACCGCGCAAGAAGCGCAAGGCCGGCGAATGAGCGGCCACGCGAACGACCGACAGGCATGAACGAAAGGCTGTAAGCGATGACCGAACACCTGCCGATCACCCTCGCCGGCGCCGAACTCTGGCTGCTCGGCGACAAGGCGATCCACTGGCCGGCGCAGCAGGCGCTACTGATCGCCGATGCACATTTCGGCAAGGCCGCCGCCTACCGCAAGCTGGGCCAACCGGTGCCGCACGGCACCACCGAAACCAACCTCGCGCGTCTCGACGCGCTGCTGGCGCGCTATCCCAGCCGGCGAATCGTCTTTCTCGGCGACTTCCTCCACGCCCCGGAATCCCATGCCCCGGCCACCCTCGCCGCGCTGGCCGAGTGGCGGCAGGCGCATACGGCGCTGCAGATTACGCTGATCCGCGGCAACCACGACCGCCGCGCCGGCGATCCGCCCGCCGAGCTGAACATCGAGGTGGTCGCCGAGCCGCTGCTGCTCGGCCCCTTCGCCCTGCAGCACGAACCTCACCCACATCCCAGCCACCACGTCCTGGCCGGCCACCTGCACCCGGTGCATCAGCTGCGCGGGCGTGGTCGGCTCAGCCTGCGGCTGCCGTGTTTCCAGATTGGTAAACGAGTGAGCGTGCTGCCGGCGTTCGGCAGTTTCACCGGCGGAATGGACGTCGCCGCCGCCCCGGGAACCAGGCTCTACCTGGCGGGCGACGGCGGCGTGTGGGCACTGCCGGGAGAGGGATCAGCGGGCGGCGATGCCGGTGATGGTGATGCCGTAGTCGTTGAGTAGACGCATCGCCGGCTCGGCGCTGCTTTCTTCGCCATCGCCGAACTCGCCACGTTCGAGGTTGCGGGACGCCCATTCGAGCACTTCGAGGACCGCCTGCTCCATGGTCGGTTTGTCGGCGGACTCGATGTCCAGGGTCGAAGTGTTGTTGTCGTTGTTATAGCTGATTGTCCATTGCGCCATGCGCTGCCCTCCTCATGAGCGAAATTCGGAACGGGGTCACCGTGATGAGTGGGTTAGACCCACCCAACGCGTACAGTTCGCCCGTTCGTGATCGGCCCGTCTAGGCGACGGGGATCGGCGGCGGCTGGTCGGGAAGCGTCGGCTCGCCAGGTTCGCTGGGCGTCGGCGGCAGGCCGGGTTCTTCGGGGTCGCCGGGAACGCCACCGGCCAGCAGGGGCGCGGGATTCGCATGGGGATCGCGTTCGCTGTGCGGGCTATTCATGGTTTCTACCTCCAACGATGGATGGGGCACTCACTGCATGAGAGCCCGATAGCGCCTTGCGAATTCCCTCCGGGTGCCGGACGGCGCTGCTCAGCCCCAGGCCTGGTGCAGCAGCAGCGGCAGGATCTGCCCGGCCGGGCCGAGCAGGCAGACGTCCTCGCCGGACACGCCCTGGGGCTTTTGCGGGTTCACGTGCAGCAGCGTCGCGCCCTGCTGCCGGGCCACGTCCGGCAACTGGGCCGCGGGGTGCACCAGCCCCGAGGTGCCGACGCTGAGGAACAGGTCGCAGGCACCGGCGGCGGCGAAGGCGGCGTCCAGCACGTGCGGATCCAGTCCTTCGCCGAACCAGACCACGCCCGGCCGCACCGGCCCGCCACAGCGCAGGCAACGCGGCGGCGCCAGGTAGCGCCCGGCTTCCGGTTCGTCAGGCATGGCGTCCAGCGGGTGCGCCGCCGCGCAGTCGAAGCAGCGCGCCTGGTGCAGGCTGCCGTGCAGGTGCAGCACCTCGCGGCTACCGGCGCGCTCGTGCAGGTCGTCGACATTCTGCGTGATCACGCGCAATTGGGGCAGGCGCTGCGCCAGTTCGACGACCGCCCGGTGGGCATCGTTCGGGCGTGCCTGCAGCACCTGCATGCGGCGCCATTCGTACCAGCCCCAGACCCGCTCCGGGTCGCGCAAGAAGGCCTCCGGCGTGGCCAACTGTTCGGCATCGAAGCGTGACCAGAGCGCGCCGCTCTGGGCATCGCGAAAAGTGGCGATACCGCTTTCCGCGGACATACCGGCGCCGCCGAAGACCACCGCGCGCTGCGCCGATCGCACGGCCTCCAGCACGGCCCCGGGCAGCCGGTTGGCGGCGCCGGGAGTGGGGTCAAAATGCCAGGTCGAGGTCATGCTGGGCTCCGTGGTCAGGCGCAGGTTGCCGGAAGGCGCTGGGCCCCGGCGCGGGGTTCGTCGTGCAGCGGATAGCGCACGTTGAAGCCGAGCATGAACAGCGCCTGCTCGAAGTCGCCCAGGCTCGCGCGAATGCCGCGCTCGGCAAGCAACTCGCGCGCGCGCAGCAGTATCGTCGAGCTGCCGCGCACCAGCTCCGCCCAGAGCCGGTCGGGATGCCGCTCGGCGCGGCGCGACTGCTGGTAGAGCGATTGGAACGCATAGCCCGCCTGCGACGGATTGCGCGAATCGTAAGGCCTGGTCTGCGCCGCGCCCCAGCGGAACGCCAGCGACGCCGGCACACCGAGCGTACCCTGTGCCGCCAGCAGACGCCGGGCGAGCAGCCCGAGCGCGGCACCGACACGACCGTCATAGATGATCAGCGACGCCGGCGAAGCCGCCGCGTAGACCTTGGTCATCGCCGCGTTCATCAGCAGGTCGGCGCCATCGAAGCGCGCCAGCGACGCCGTCGAACCCGGCTGCAGCAGGGCGACCGCGGCGAGCGTCTGATGGCACAGCGTGGAATTGGCGAACTGCCGCTCGACCCACAGCCGCGAGCCGTCGCTCGGTTTCTTCGCCACGCCGCCCCAGGTGAAGATCGCCAGGCAGAAATGCCGGGCACCCGACTCGTCGCCCTCGTCCAGCGCCGCGCGCAAACCGGCGGCCAACACCTCGAACGGCTCGCCGGACTCGCGCTGCGTCCAGGAGTAATGCCGCTGCGCCTGCTCAAGGGAGACGCACCACCAGCTCGTCGCTTCCTGGCCGGCCAGCGCGCGCCACTGCTTCCAGGCCGGATGACGACTGATCGGGAAGCCGTGTAGCCGCGGCGCCGCCTCGACGCTCGGCCAAAGGTCGGCGAGGTGGCGGGCGAAGGCTTCCTGGTGCACATCGGGCCGTTCGGGCATGGCACTTTGTTCCGTGAATGATCGGGCGGGCAGCGCCGCATCCTAGACCAGTTCAGCGGGCCGCGGCAGTGCGCGGGGGTGCTCCGCAGCGAGCTCCCCGCGCGCGGTTGGCGCGATTGGCCGCAGCCATTATCCTGCGCGTCTGCTTTACTCAAACCCGGAACCCGCCATGCGTTCACGCCCCTTCCTCGCCGTGCTACTGCTTCTAGTCTGCGGCTGGAGCGCCGCCGCGATAGCCGCGCCAGCGCCCTGGTACTGGTGGCAGAGCGCCGACAGCGAGCGACGCGTCTGTGCCCAGCACAGCCCCGCGCCGAACTGGCAGCGGGTCAGTGGTCCCTTCCGCAATGCGGCCTGCAAGCCCTGAGGACCGCAACCCGCGACGAGCCCCAACGATGTCTTATCAGGTTTCTCCCATCGGCTACGTTCATTCCTGTTTCAAGGAGAAGTTCGCCATCCCGCGCCAGCCACACCTGGCCCCGGCCGCACGCGGCGTGCTGGAACTGCTGCCGCCCTTCGACAAGGCCGAGGCCCTGGACGGCCTGGAGCAGGTCAGCCACGTCTGGCTGCTGTTCCTCTTCCACCAGGCGCTCGAGGACCAGCCGCGGCTCAAGGTTCGCCCGCCGCGCCTGGGCGGCAACCGCTCGATAGGCGTGTTCGCCAGCCGTTCCACCCACCGTCCGAACGGCATCGGTCAATCGGTGGTGAAGCTGGACAAGATCGAGACCGGGCGCCTGTGGCTGTCCGGCATCGACCTGCTCGACGGCACGCCGGTGCTCGACATCAAGCCCTACGTGCCCTACGCCGACAGTGTCGCCGAGGCGCGCAACGGCATCGCACCCACGCCGCCGACCTCGATTCCGGTGCAGTGGAACGATCTGGCGCTGCAGGAAGCCCGCGAGCACGCGCAGCGCCTGGGCGAGCCGCTGGTGGAGCTGATCGAGCAGTGCCTGTCGCAAGACCCGCGCCCGGCCTATCAGCAACCCGAGCCCGAACGCCGCTACGGCGCACGGCTGTGGGACGTCGACGTGCAATGGCACTACCCGCAGGCCGGGACCATCCGCGTGCTGCAGGTCAGCTGAGTTTCCCAGCGGCGCCTCACAAGACCGCCGGGAAAAGCGCCCACAAAAAAGCCCGCCGGAAGGCGGGCTTTTTCACATCGACTCACTCACTTCTCGACGAAGGCGCGCTCGATCAGGTAGTCGCCGGGCTCGCCCATGCGCGGGGAAATCTTCAGGCCGAAGCTGTTCAGCACTTCGCTGGTCTCGTCGAGCATGCTCGGGCTGCCGCAGATCATCGCGCGGTCGTCCTGCGGGTTGATCGGCGGCAGGCCGATGTCGCTGAACAGCTTGCCGCTGCGCATCAGGTCGGTCAGGCGACCCTGGTTGCGATAGGGCTCGCGGGTGACGGTGGGGTAATAGATCAGCTTCTCGCGCACCGCGTCGCCGAAGAATTCGTTTTCCGGCAGTTCCTGGGTGATGAACTGCTCGTAAGCCACTTCGTTCACGTAGCGCACGCCGTGGATCAGGATGACCTTCTCGAAACGCTCGTAGGTCTCCGGGTCCTGGATCACGCTCATGAAGGGCGCCAGGCCCGTGCCGGTGCTGAGCAGATAGAGGTGCTTGCCGGGCAACAGGTCGTCCAGCACCAGGGTGCCGGTGGGCTTGCGGCTGACGATCAGCTCGTCGCCTTCCTTGAGGTGCTGCAGGCGCGAGGTCAGCGGGCCGTCCTGCACCTTGATGCTGAAGAACTCGAGGTGTTCTTCGTAGTTCGGGCTGGCGATGGAGTAGGCGCGCAGCAGCGGGCGACCGTCAACTTCGAGACCGATCATGACGAACTGCCCATTCTGGAAGCGCAACCCTGGATCACGGGTCACCTTGAAGCTGAACAGGGTGTCGTTCCAGTGATGAACACTGAGAACGCGTTCGGTCGCCAACTTGCTCATTCGGGGTCTCCAGATAGAAGCAGCCGCCCAGGCGGGCAGAGAATTGCGCGGGATTCTAATCGCGCCCACAATATCTGTTAAATGAATTATCAAGATAAGGGTTATCGGTTATATAGATATGCGTTTTACCCTCCGGCAATTGCAGATCTTCGTCGCCGTGGCCCAGCACGAAAGCGTCTCGCGCGCGGCCGAATCGCTGGCGCTTTCCCAGTCGGCGGCGAGCACCGCGCTGACCGAACTGGAGCGGCAGACCGACTGCCAGCTGTTCGACCG
This sequence comes from Pseudomonas sp. UBA3153, assembly GCF_002364635.1. Classification (NCBI taxonomy): domain Bacteria; kingdom Pseudomonadati; phylum Pseudomonadota; class Gammaproteobacteria; order Pseudomonadales; family Pseudomonadaceae; genus Pseudomonas; species Pseudomonas sp. UBA3153. The sequence continues at coordinate 167,801 of NZ_DEYR01000003.1, read as the reverse complement.
CGCCGGCAAGCGCGTCAGTCTGAATGCCCTCGGCCATCAGCTGTTACCCCAGGCGATGGCGCTGATCAACCAGGCCAAGGCGATCGAGAACCTTCTCGACGGTCGCAGCGGCTTCGGCTCGCTGGCGGTGGGCGCGACCCTGACCATCGGCAATTACCTGGCGACCCTGCTGATCGGCAGCTTCATGCAGCGCCATCCGGAATGCAGGGTGAAGCTGCAGGTGCAGAACACCGCCAACGTGGTGCAGCAGGTGGCGCATTACGAACTCGACCTCGGGCTGATCGAAGGCGATTGCCGGCACCCGGACATCGAGGTGCAACCCTGGGTGCAGGACGAACTGGTGGTGTTCTGCGCGCCCGGCCATCCGCTCGCCGGTCGCGGCCGGGCCAGCCTGGAGGAGCTCACCGCCGAGGCATGGATTCTGCGCGAAAGCGGTTCGGGGACGCGGCTGACCTTCGAGCAGGCCCTGCGCACCCACCTCGCCGAACTGAACGTGCGCCTGGAGCTGGAACATACCGAAGCGATCAAGCGCGCGGTGGAGTCGGGCCTGGGCATCGGCTGCATCTCGCGCCTAGCGCTGCGCGACGCCTTCCGCCGCGGCAGTCTGGTGGCGCTGGAAACGCCCGACTTGGACCTGCGCCGGCAGTTCTATTTCATCTGGCACCGGCAGAAGTACCAGACCGCGGCGATGCGCGAGTTCCTCGAACAGTGCCGCCAACTCACCGCTGGCGTGGAGCGCAGCGACCAGGTGCAGCTGCTGCCGATCGCCTGATCAGCCCAGCAGGATCAGCGCCCAGACCACCGCGATCATCGTCAGCGCGACGAACTGGGCGGCACTGCCCATGTCCTTGGCATCCCTGGACAGCGGGTGCCGCTCCAGGGAAATCCGATCGACCACCGCCTCGATCGCCGAATTGAACAACTCGACGATCAGCGCCAGCAGGCACACGGCGATCAGCATCGCGCGTTCGCCGCGGCTGACCGAGAAGACCAAGCTGAGCGGAATCAGCGCCAGGTTGAGCAGCACCAACTGGCGGAACGCCGCCTCGCCGCGGAAGGCGGCACGCAGCCCGGCCAGGGAATACCCGGTGGCATTGAAGACGCGTTTGAATCCGACCTGCCCTTTGTACGGTGACATGCTGCGCCCCTCGCTGTTCGAGGGGGCGATGCTAGGCGGCGGTCGGTCAAGAAAACGTGAAGCGAGGCGGCGATCAGTTCGCCGGGATGCTTTCCATCTGCTGCAGCAGCAGCGCGGCCTGGGTGCGGGTGCGTACGCCGAGCTTGCGGAAGATCGCGGTGACGTGGGCTTTCACGGTGGCTTCGGAGACGCTCAGCTCGTAGGCGATCTGCTTGTTCAGCAGACCCTCGCACACCATCGTCAGCACGCGGAACTGCTGCGGGGTGAGGCTGGCGAGGCCGGCGCTGGCGGCCTTGGCTTCGGCGGAGACGCTGACCGCGGTGTCCGAGAGCACCGGCCACCACTCGTCGCCATCGAGCACCGCGCGCACGGCATGCTGGATCACTTCCAGCGGGCTGGACTTGGGAATGAAGCCGCTGGCGCCGAACTCCCGCGAGCGGGCGACCACCGCGGCCTCTTCCTGGGCCGAGATCATCACCACCGGCACCTGCGGGTACTGACCGCGCAGCAGCACGAGGCCGGAGAACCCGTAGGCGCCCGGCATGTTCAGGTCGAGCAGCACCAGGTCCCAGTCGCCCTTTTCCGCCAGGCGGCTTTCCAGCTCGGCGATGCTGGCGGCTTCCACCAGCCGCACGCCGCTGCCCAGCCCCAGCGTCAGAGCCTGGTGCAACGCGCTGCGGAACAGCGGGTGATCGTCGGCGATGAGAATTTCGTGGGCGGCCATGACATATCCCTATTTCTTGTTGGGCCCGAACATTCGAGAGGGTGTTACGGACGTAACGCGCGATCCCGGGCAACGCGGATCAGCCAACGACGGCTGGGCTGGTAAGCCCGGCCATCCGGCGTGAATGAGCACCCTGGTGCCGATTTCGACGCCACACGGACCCGCATCGTTCCTAAACACCCCTCTGAGCGGCGCCAAGCATGCCGAGCGATGCCGGGGTGGTCAAGCTGCGGGCTTTGCGGCAAAGTCTGCGCCTTTTTCCGCCGAGAGTCTTCATGCGAAGCCACGCCCTGCGCGCCGACCTACTGATGGTCCTGACCGCCCTGATCTGGGGGTTTTCCTTCGTCGCGCAACGCCTCGGCATGGACTCGGTCGGCCCCTTCCTCTATACCGGTCTGCGCTTCGCCCTCGGCAGCCTGGTGCTGTTGCCGATCGTGCTGTTCCTCGGCCGCGCCCGAAACGGCCAGCCGCGCCAGCCGCTCAATCGGGGGCTGGTGCTGGGCGGCATCGGCATGGGCCTGGCGGTATCGCTGGGGATCAACCTGCAGCAGGTCGGCCTGCTGTTCACCAGCGTCACCAATTCCGGCTTCATCACCGGGCTCTACGTGATCATCGTGCCGCTGCTCGGACTGCTGATCGGCCAGCGCGCCGGCGCCGGCACCTGGCTGGGCGCCTCGCTGGCGGTGGTGGGGATGTTCCTGCTCAGCGTCGGCGAGGGTTTCCACGTCGCCTCGGGCGACTGGCTGCAACTGGCGGGGGCGTTCGTCTGGGGCGTGCATGTTCTGCTGGTGGGGTTCTTCGCCAGCCGCCACGATCCGCTGCGCCTGGCGCTGCTGCAGTTCGCCACCTGCGCGGTGGTCAGCCTGCTGCTGGCGGTGTGCCTGGAGGACATCCGCCTCGCGGCGATTCTCGACGCCGGCCCGGCGATCCTCTACGGCGGGCTGTGCGGCGTGGCGATCGGCTACACCCTGCAGGTGGTGGCGCAGAAACACGCCATCGCCTCCCATGCGGCGATCATCCTCTCGCTGGAGGCGGTGTTCGCCGCCCTCGCCGGCGCGCTGTTCCTCGACGAGCTGCTCTCGCCGAAAGGCTACATCGGCTGCGCGCTGATGTTCGCCGGCATGCTGGTGGCGCAGCTGTGGCCGAGGAAAGCGGTTTGACCCTGGCGTTCGTGGCGCGGCTGTCCGCGCAGGCGGGATGACGCAGTGCCTGGTGGATCGGTAAAGCGCGATCCACCCTACGGCAGGAAGGCTTTCAGGCGCTGGTGCGCGTCGTCCTGCGGGTCGATCTCGTGGTGATATTTCGCGCCCAGGTAATGGGCGGTGAACACGTCGAGGTAGACGCCCAGCGCATCGGCCGCGGCGTCATCGCCGGCCAGCTCGAGGCAGAGCGCGGCGACTTCGGCGGTGCACAGGTGGTCATCGCGCTTGGAGCGGCGCAGGCGGTAGCGCGAGAGCTGCTCGGGCTGCAGGCTGAGCACCGGCAGGCGATCCAGGTAGGGACTCTTGCGAAACATCTTGCGCGCCTCGGTCCAGGTGGCGTCGAGCAGGACGAACAGCGGCCGCTTGCCCTCTTCCACCCGCACCTCGTCGACCACCCGTTCGGGCGCCGCGTACTCGCCGGGGAACACCAGGTACGGCTGCCACTGCGGGTCTTCCAGCAGCGCCGGTAGCGCTGGGTCGACCGCGGTGCGCAGCCAGCCGAACGCCGAGGTATCGCGTACCAGGTCGGCGATCAGCCAGCCGGTGTTGCTCGGTTTCAGCGCTTCGACGTCGTGCATCAGCAGGCACATCGCCGAACGCGTCTCCACCCGTGGCCGCCAGGCGCATACGCAGTGGCTGAACTGGATTCGGCAATCGGGACAGCGTGGCGCACGCGATCCACGGGCGACGAAGGGTTTCAGGCTGCGGGCGAGGCGTTCGGCGCGCAGGCGGGCGACGGCATGCATGATCGGCGGGGACTGGCGAAGGGCCGGCGAGTCTAACAGACCCGCCGGCACCGCCCCAGGCATCAGAAGCTGTGGTTGAGCGCCAATCCGATGAAGTGGATGCGGGTCTTGTACTCGCCGCTGTAGGTGCCACCGTTGCCGGTGCAGCGAACCCCGCTGTCCTGGTAGAGCCCGCCCGCGCCGGGCACCCAGCCGGCCGGCGAGCAACCGTCCGTGTAGTCCATCTTGCCGCTATCGAACTTGACGAAGCTGTAGGCCAGGTCCACCGAGGTCTCCGGGGTGAACTTGTAGTTGGCGCCGAACGACAGCCAGTAGCGGTCCGCGTCGGGGAAGCCGGGATGGCGCAGGTCGGTGCCGTTCACCGGCGATTTGTCGTAGGCCACCCCGGTGCGCAGCATCAGGTCCTTGGTGTACTGGTAGTTCATTCCGAGGGAGATCTTGTAGGTGTCCTTCCAGTCCTGCTTGACCGACAGATCACCCTCTTTGACGCCATTGAAGTACGGGTAGCCGGGAGTCTCGTCGATCGCCAGGCTCACGGTGTCCAGCCGCGAGTGGCCGGTGAAGGTCAGGTCGGCCATCAGCGCGATGCGCTCGTTGAGCTGATGGAAGGCGCTGAAGGACAGCGTTTCCGGCGTGTCGATGTTGCTCTTGCCCTTGGAATGCAGTGGGTGCAGGCGCGTGGCAGCGAAATCGCCCGGGTTGATCCAATTGCTCGGGTCGAGCACCGAGAGGATGTCTTCCGGCGGCGTGGAGGGGTCCGGCACCGCGCCGCTAACGCCGGCGAAGCTCCACTTGGTGTCGCCCTCTAGGGTGTGGCGGATGTGCGAGCGATAGGCGATGCCGAACCGGGTGTTCTCGGTCGGCTCCCACATGTAGCCGATGTTCCAGCCGAAGCCCCAGTCGTCGCCCTTGGCGCGGAAATAGCCGTCGCCGTTGACGTTGTCGGCGAAGTTCGAGGCCACGCAATCGACGAAGGCGTCGCGGCTCTGCAGCGGATCGCAACTGGCAATCTGCTCCGGCACCCCAAGGCCCAGCGGGTCGAGGATGGGATTCAACTGTCCCGCCGCTGCGGCGAGGAAGGTCGCCGCATAATTCTCATCGACGAACTGCCCGGCCAGTTGCCGCGACGCGCCTTTCACGTCCGCCGCGCCGCGCTGGGTGGACTTGATGTACTGCGCGGAGATGCCGAAGCCGACGCTGTGGTGCTCGTTGAAGCGGTAGGCGATGCTCGGGTTGAAGTTCACCGTGAGCAGATTCGCCGACTGGATACCGTAACGGCCGGCCCAGTCTTCCTGATAATCAAGCTTGGCGCCGTAGGGCGTGAAGATGCCCAGGCCGATGGTGACGTTGTCGTTCACCTGATGGGAGATGTACAGGTTCGGCGCGGCGGCGGAATCGGGCAGGTAGGAGCCGGCGTTGCCCTCAACCGGGTTACCGAAGACGTCCACGCTGCCGTTGTCGTGGTATTCGCCGCGGGGAATCACGATGGTGATGCCGTTGGTGACCTGATCGCCCTTGAGCCGGGTGAGGCCCGCCGGGTTGTAGAAGATGGTCGAAGGATCGGCCGCCTCGGCGCCGTTGGCGTGGGCGGTGCCCTGGGCGGAAACCGATTGCGAACCGAAGTGGTAACCCGAGGCGAGCGCCGTGGGTAGGTGGGCGGCCACCAGGCCGCCTGCAAGCATGGCCAGAGGCCAACGCTGGGGCTTTCTTGTCATTATTCTCAGCTCCTAGAGCATTCTGCTGTCAGCCTGGAGGCTCGATACAGTCAGGCCTCCTGCCTTCCCTGGGCGTGTTGTCGCAACCTGGGCGCTATTCTGACTGCGGACATCCGCGGAATTTCCCCGATCTTTGGTCGGGGAAGGCAGAAAGCCATCTTTTCGCTGTCGCGTTTGGTAACACTTAAGCGACCCTGTTCGTCAGCTCCCGCTTCGGCTCACAATCGCCTCCCTCGGAAGTCGCGGCGAACGCCCAGGCACGCGACCGGTCCAAGCCCCTGTCATTCGCTCCGGAGAACCTCATGCCGCGTTTCACTGCCCTCGTCCTCTGCGCCTTGCTGCCCGTTGCCGCGCAGGCCGCATCCCTCAAGGAAACCGAGCTTTCCGCCATGCTGCAGAAGGTCGCCAAGGAAAGCAGCGTCGGCACTCCGCGGGCGATCAACGAGGACATCCTCGACCAGGGCTACACCGCCGAGGGCAAGGAGCTGATCAACCATCTCAGCGTGCTACCGGCGCACGCCGCGAAGATGCGCGCCAACCCGGACGCGGTACGCGCCCAGCTCACCGCGAGCGTTTGCGGCAACCCCGGCTACCGCAAGCTGCTCGACCAGGGCGCCCTGCTGCGCTACGAGTTCTCCGAATACCAGACCAATAAGCCGGTCGGCACTGCGCGCTTCTCCAAGGCAGACTGCGCCCAGTGAGGGCCGTCTGCGCGGCGCGAGCCGTCCTGCCTGCTGAACCCTCTGCCCCACGCGGGTAAACTGAGGCCCATCGAAGCGCGTCAACACTCATCGTCCGAGGCGTCTTTTGCGGCGCCGCACGACGCGCGTTTCGATCTGCCCTGACGGCCTACGCCCCCCACGATGGGTGCGAGGCCGACAAAACCCGATTCGAACGCCGGCGCGATTCCGCCCCCCCGTGTGGGCCATCCGCTCAGCCCGACCGCTGTACGGGCTCGCTGGCGTCAATGCCGTTTCGCGCCCGTGGATGGCCGGACGACGAAGGAGAAGTTGCGTGACCCATCCCATCGAAGAAGCCCGCTCCCCGCTCGCCCACAGCGAGGAGGAGTTCGAGCGACGCCTCGAAGAACTGGTCGAGGCCCGCGTCCCGGAAAACAGCCGCAACCTGCCGTTGTACCGCGAGATGCTCGCCACCGTGCTGCGCATGGCCCAGGCCGACCGCAACCGCTGGGACGCAAAGATCATGCTGCAGACCCTGCGCGAGATGGAGCACGCCTTCGCCACGCTCGCGCAGTTCAAGGGCCGCCGCAAAGTCACCGTGTTCGGCTCGGCGCGCACGCCCATCGAGCATCCGCTGTACGCGCTGGCCCGCGAACTGGGCGCGACCCTGGCGCAGCGCGGGCAGATGGTCATCACCGGCGCTGGCGGCGGCATCATGGCGGCCGCCCACGAAGGCGCCGGCCTGAATCACAGCCTGGGGCTGAACATCACGCTGCCGTTCGAACAGCACGCCAACGCGACCGTCGACGGCACCGGGAACCTGCTGTCGTTCCACTTCTTCTTCGTTCGCAAACTGTTCTTCATCAAGGAGGCCGATGCCCTGGTGCTCTGCCCGGGCGGCTTCGGCACGCTGGACGAGGCGCTGGAAGTGCTGACCCTGATCCAGACCGGGAAAAGCCCGCTGGTCCCGGTGATCCTGCTGGACGAGCCCGCCGGCAGCTACTGGCGGGACGCCTTGCAGTTCATCAGCCGGCAACTGGGCGACAACCGCTACATCCTGCCGGGCGACATGAAGCTGATGCGCCTGGTGAACAACGTGGCGGACGCGGCGGACGAAATCGACCAGTTCTATCGCAACTTCCACTCCAGCCGCTGGCTGAACAACCGCTATGTCCTGCGCCTGCGCCATTCACTCAGCGAAGCCGCGCTCGACCGGCTGCGCCAGGACTTCACCGACCTGTGCCTGAGCGGCAGCTTCGAGCAACTGCCCTACGACGAGACCGAACAGGATGAACCGGAGCTCAGCCAGCTGACGTGGCTGGTCTTCGCCTTCACCGGCCGCGACCACGGCCGCCTGCGCGAGTTGCTGGACTTCGTCAATCGCCCTGAGCACTGGGCGAAGCGCTGATCGGGCCGTTCGCCCACGTCAGCCGGCGTTCCGCAAGGACGCCTGTTGGCGCTTGGCAGGCTTTCAAGGTCATGCACGCGCAGCCGCCCGAGCGACAAGCGCTCAGTCAGGCCTCGCCCATCATGCGAAGTCATTCCTTCCTGCAAGGCACTCCTGGGCGATACGGCCGGATCGTCCTTGCCGGGTGCGCGATCCTGAGGCAGATGCGACTGCGCTGACGAAACCTGACAACGAAGCTTTTTCCACCGCGCCGCCGGTACGGCCGTTGTCGGTGGCGGGGGGCGAGATCGATGGGTGAGCAGGAGAAATGTCCGCCAGACCTGGCGGCGGCCATGCAGGAACGAAGCACCTGTTGAATGCCGAGACCACCGAAGGTGGCAGCTCAATCGTCCAGGGCGCCGCGTAGCAGCCGGCCGATCATTTCCAGGGAGTAACCGCGGTAGGCGAGAAACCGCCCCTGCTGGGCGCGCTCGCGGGCATCGGTAGGAAGCTGGCCACGAAACTTGCGCTGCCAGACGTCGCGCAGGTTTTCGCTCCAGTCGATGTTCGACCGCTGCATCGCCTGTTCGATATCGTCGCGCTGCAATCCACGCTGGCCCAGTTCTTCGCGAATGCGCTGCGGCCCGTAACCGGCACGCGCGCGGCTCGAAACGTAGCTTTCCAGGTAGCGAGCGTCGCTGAGCAGGCCGTCTTCGGCCAACCGTTGCAATGCGCTGTCGATGAGTTCGGGAGGGGCGCCGCGCTTGCGCAGCTTTCGGGTCAGCTCGACGCGGCTGTGTTCACGCCGCGCGAGCAGATCCATGGCCGCCCGGCGTACCGCGACCGGTGTGTCGAGGACGACGGGCATGCCGTGACTCAGAGGTCGATGTCGGCCGTCTCGTCGGCCGCGACCGCAGAGGCCTTGCTGTCGGACGGTGCGACCAGCATTTTGTCGCGGATCGCCTTGTCGATGGCGTTGCCGATTTCCGGGTTGTCTTCCAGGAACTTGGCGGCATTGGCCTTGCCCTGGCCGATCTTGTTGCCTTGGTAGCTGTACCAGGCGCCGGACTTCTCGACGAAACCGAGTTGCACGCCGAGGTCGATGATCTCGCCGTTGCGGTAGATGCCCTTGCCGTAAAGAATCTGGAACTCGGCCTGGCGGAACGGCGGTGCCACCTTGTTTTTGACGACCTTGACGCGGGTCTCGCTGCCGACCACTTCCTCGCCTTCCTTCACCGCGCCGGTACGGCGGATGTCCAGGCGCACCGAGGCGTAGAACTTCAGCGCGTTACCCCCGGTGGTGGTTTCCGGGCTGCCGAACATCACACCGATCTTCATGCGGATCTGGTTGATGAAGATGACCAGGCAGTTGGCATTCTTGATGTTGCCGGTGACCTTGCGCAGGGCCTGGGACATCAGGCGAGCCTGCAGGCCGACATGGGTATCGCCCATCTCGCCTTCAATTTCGGCCTTCGGCACCAGAGCGGCCACGGAGTCGACGATGATCACGTCGACCGCGTTGGAGCGCACCAGCATGTCGGTGATTTCCAGGGCCTGTTCGCCGGTGTCCGGCTGCGAGACCAGCAGGTCATCGACGTTGACGCCGAGCTTGCCGGCGTAGTCCGGGTCGAGGGCGTGCTCGGCGTCGACGAACGCGCAGGTCGCGCCCTGCTTCTGGGCTTCGGCGATCACCGACAGGGTCAGGGTGGTCTTGCCCGAGGATTCCGGGCCGTAGATCTCGACGATCCGGCCCTTCGGCAGGCCGCCGATGCCGAGCGCGATGTCCAGGCCCAGCGAGCCGGTGGAGATGGCGGGAATGGCCTGGCGATCATGATCGCCCATGCGCATCACCGCGCCCTTGCCGAATTGTTTTTCGATCTGGCCAAGGGCCGCAGCCAGGGCGCGCTTCTTGTTCTCGTCCATTGAAGTCCTCTCGATTCAAGTGGGCCAGAGGCCACGACAACTGTATAAGTAGCCAGTATTAGAGCACAGGGTTGGCCGGTCGCCTACCCCCGCTCGGGATTTTCTCCGGCAGCTAGTCGGATAAATCCTTCGAGGGCGGCCTGCACGGTGGCGTGGCGAACCTGGTCGCGATTTCCAGGGAATTGCCGGCGTTGCGCGAACAGCCGTTCGCCGTCCGCCCAGGCCAGCCATACGGTGCCGACCGGCTTCTCCGGGGAACCGCCGTCCGGGCCGGCGACGCCGCTCACCGCCACGCCGAAACGCGCGTCGCTGCGGCTACAGGCGCCGCGCACCATCGCCTCGACGACCTCACGACTGACCGCGCCAACCCGCGCGAACAGTTCGACCGGAACCCCGAGCTGGGCGGTTTTCTGGGTATTGGAATAGGTGACGTAGCCGGCCTCGAACCAGGCGGAGCTACCGGGGATGCGGGTGATGGCTTCGGCGATGCCGCCACCGGTGCAGGATTCGGCGGTGGTGACCTGGGCGGCAAGTGGTTTCAGGCACTCGCCCAGTTGCCGGGCAAGATCGGTAAGCGTGTCCATGGCGTTCTCCGCAGGGTCGGGCATGCATACCCTACCTCAGTTGCGGCGCCGATCAGATCAGGGGCATCTTCGTTGTGCGCGGGCACCAGACCCGGGCCATCCTCCGTTGCAAAGCGGTCCAGGATGAACCAGCAACAGCGCCGAGGATCAGGACAGCACCTCAATCTCCCGCACCGCGGCGGCCGTGGGCGCGCTGTACAGCGACTGATTAGCGGCAAGTGCCTTGTACTTCAGCGCCTGGGCTTCTTCATGGCTGGCGCAGACGAAGTAGAAATCGTTGAGATAGAGCCGCCACAACGGCTGCGTGCCTTCTACTCTTTCGACCCTTACCACCATCTCCACACTCTCCGCTAGACGCCGGAATTGGCGTTCACGCAAATGACCGGAGCGGCGACGGTGAAGTTCAGCCAGGCCTGCCAGACGGCTTGCAGCTCGTCGGAACGCCATTCAGCCTTCGAGCATTTCGCGGATCCTGCTGCCCAGCGCATCCAGCGCGAACGGCTTGGTCATCATCTCCATGCCCTCGGCGAGCAGCCCACCGCGCACCGAGGTGGACTCCGCATAGCCGGTGACGAACAGCACCTTGAGTCCCGGGCGACCTTCGCGGGCGATATCGGCGAGCTGGCGGCCGTTCATGTCGGGCAGGCCGACGTCGGTGACCAGCAGGTCGATCTGCGGCTCGCGCCCGAGCAGCGCCAGGGCGGCCTTCGCATCCGCCGCCTCGAGGTAGCGATAGCCGAGCACGTCGAGCACCTCGGTAATCAGCATGCGCACGCTGGCCTCGTCTTCCACCACCAGTACGGTTTCGCCCAGACCGTAGGGCGCGCGGGGCGATTCGACTTCCAGCGGCAGTTGCTCATCCGGCGCGCGGCGCAGGTAGAGCTTCACCGTGGTGCCGCGACCCACTTCGCTGTAGATCCTGACGTGGCCGCCCGACTGCTTGGCATAGCCGTAGATCATCGACAGCCCCAGCCCGGTGCCCTGCCCCAGCGGCTTGGTGGTGAAGAACGGGTCGAAGGCCTTGGCGAGCACTTCCGCAGACATGCCCGAGCCGGTATCGGACACCGAGATCACCACGTACTCGCCGCTGGACACCGCCTCCAGGCCCGAGGTGTAGGAGTCGTCGAGCACCGTGTTCGCCGTGTCGATGCTCAGGTGGCCGCCCGTGGGCATGGCGTCACGGGCGTTGATGGCGAGGTTTACCAGCGCGCTTTCCAACTGGTTGGCGTCGCTCAGGGCGTGCCAGAGGTTATGGTGCAGCGCGGTCTCCAGGCTGATGCGCTCGCCCAGGGTGCGCCTGAGCATGTCGTCGAGGCCCTCGATCAGCAGGTTGACGTTGCACGGCCGCGTGTCCAGCGATTGCCGGCGGGCGAAGGCTAGCAGGCGGTGGATGAGCGCCGCGGCCCGCTGTGCGGCCGAGGACGCCGCGTCCATGAAGCGCTCGATGCCGTCGCTGCGCTGGGCGTCCAGACGCCGCTTGAGCATGTCCAGCGAGCCGATGATCACGGTGAGCAGGTTGTTGAAGTCGTGCGCGATGCCGCCGGTCAACTGGCCGATCGCCTCCATCTTCTGCGACTGGCGCAGCTGTTCCTCGGCGAGATGCAGCGCCTCGGCGCGCGCCTTGTCCGCGGTGAAATCGCGCCCCACGCCGCTGATCACCCCGTCACTGAAGACCGCCCCCCAGGTGATCCAGCGGTGGCCGCCGTCCTTGTGCAGCATCTGGCTGTCGATGCCGGAAATACTCGCGCCGTCCTCGACGAGGCTCATGTCCTGCCGGGCTCGCTCCTGGTGGTCAGGATGCACGAAGTCGAGCGCGTTGCGGCCGACGGATTCCTCCATGCTCCAGCCGAGCACGCGCGTCCAGGCAGGATTCACGGCGAGCAGGGTTCCATCCTTACGGCACAGGGTCATGATGTCGCCGGACAGCTGCCAGAGGCGGTTGCGATCGGCGGTGCGCTCCGCGACCTGCTGCTCAAGCGTCTCGTTGAGCCGGGCCAGCGCCTGGGACGCGGTCTTCTGCTCTTCGATGTCGGTGTTGGTGCCGACCCAGCGGATGATCGCGCCCTGCTCGTCGCGCACCGGCAGTGCGCGGGTCAGGTGCCAGCGGTACACACCATCGCGCCGACGCAGGCGGAATTCGGCTTCGTAGGTGTCGCCATTGAGCAGCGCCGCCTGCCAGCGCTCGGCCGTCTGCGGCATGTCCGCGGGATGCATGATGTGCCGCCAGCCGTGGCCCTCCAGGTCTCCCGGCGTGGCCCCGGTATAGTCGTAGATGCGCTCGTTGAACCAGTCGAGCAGACCGTTGGGCAGCGCCATCCACACGTGATGCGGCATTGCCTGGGCCAACGCGCGGAACTGCGCCTCGCTGGCGCGCAGCTCGGTGGCGGCACTGATCGCCCGATGCGCCGCCGAGGCGAAGCGCGACAGGCTGGTGAGCAGGCGCAAGTCCTCGGCATCGAACTGGCCGTCCGGATCGTGGCGGACTGCCCAGAGCGTGCCGATCGGCTGGTGTTGGACATGAAACGGCGTGAGCAGCAGCTCGATGACCGGTGGATCGATTAGCGCGGCGCCCGCGTAGCGCCGGCCCGGATCGCGCAGCAACAGGCTGGTGTCGCGGTCGATCACCTCGCCGCAGGGGCTGGCGAAACGCGACATCCGCCCTCCCACCCGCGGCGCCCAGCAACCGGCGACGGCGTGCCAGTGGAACCACTCCACGCCCGCAGCGTCCGTCTCGAGAATGCTGACACCGGCGGAATCCGCCTTGCAGGTCTCGACCACCAGCTCGACCAGCCTCTGCAGAACGGTTGCCGGACTTTCCGCCATGGCGTCCGCCAGTTCCGCCAGGGCACGGTTCTCACGCTCGAAGTCGGGCACACGGGAGGGGCGCGAGCCAAGAATCCGGATCGCAGAGCCATCCTCGTGTACTGATGAATCGTCCATCGCCGTTCCCCTCAATTAGCCATCCATGGGCACTCAGTACTTCTATGGGCGCTTACCGGCGCTGCGGACGACGCATGCCGACGGCCGCTGGCGTTGCCCCTGGATCACTGTATCGGGCGCCGACACAGGCTGAACACCCACCCGCGCCCCGATAATGGCGCCTTCCGACGATTGAACGATGAAACTGCCCGACGGGCGCTCACTACAGAATTTTCACCCGTTCATCATCGGCGCTTCACAGCCCCTGCGACAGGATCGCTCCCGACCCACCAGGAGCGTTCCATGAGACTCGTATCAATCCCGACCCGCCTCTTCCCGTCAGCCTGGGCGATGCTGCTCTGCGGGCTGCTGGCCTCGCTGCCTGGCTTCGCCGCCACCACGCCCGGCGAAACGGGCGGCGCCCGCGCGCCAACCTGGGCGACGCCCCTGAACGGGACGTTCAACCTCTATCGGATGTCTCCCACCCTCTATCGCAGCGCGCTACCGGCGCGCGCCAACCGCCAGCAGCTGGAAAAGCTCGGGGTACGAACGGTGATCAGCTTCATCGAGGACAGCGACGCGCCCTGGCTCGGCGACTCCGGCGTACAGCGGGTGAACATTCCGCTGCACGCGGATCGCGTCGACGATGCCGACGTCATCGAGGTGTTGCGCGCCGTACAACGCGCCCAGGCGAACGGGCCGGTGCTTATCCACTGCAAGCACGGCCGCGACCGCACCGGCCTGATGGCGGCGATGTACCGCCAGGTGATCGAGGGCTGGAGCAAACAGGCGGCGCTGGATGAAATGCAGCACGGCGGCTTCGGCGACCCGCGACGCATGGAGGATGCCATCGCCTACGTGGAAAGCGCCGACGCTCCGGCGATTCGACGGGCGCTGGCCAATGGCGACTGCAGTACCTCGCCCTTTTCCACCTGCCTGGTACAGGGCTGGCTGCAGCAACGCGTCGAGGCCAGCGCGGACTGACATCGGGCGCTTTGCGCGGGCGCTGATCCGTACCGCGCGTAGCCCCCTGTACCTGCTGGCGCCAGATCGCCCGTGGTAATCTTCGCCATCGCCGCAGCCAGCCGCTGTATTGTCTTCCGGGTGATCCGGCGCCGCTCTCCGACCGCGCGCCGCCCTTCCCCAGCAACCCTTCAGAATCCCTAAGTCACTGATGGCAAAGCAAAACAAGGATCTTTCGGCACATACGCCGATGATGCAGCAGTACTGGTCGCTGAAAAACCAGCACCCCGACCAACTGATGTTCTATCGCATGGGCGACTTCTACGAGATCTTCTACGAAGACGCGAAGAAAGCCGCCAAGCTGCTCGACATCACCCTCACCGCGCGCGGCCAGTCGGCCGGCCAGGCGATACCGATGTGCGGCATCCCGCATCACTCTGCCGAAGGCTACCTGGCCAAGCTGGTCAAGCTCGGCGAGTCGGTGGTGATCTGCGAGCAGATCGGCGATCCGGCCACCAGCAAGGGCCCGGTGGAACGCCAGGTGGTGCGCATCATCACGCCGGGCACCATCAGCGATGAGGCACTGCTCGACGAGCGCCGCGACAACCTGCTGATGGCCGTGCTCGGCGACGAGCGCCTGTTCGGCCTGGCGGTGCTGGATATTTCCAGCGGTCGCTTCAGCGTTCAGGAAATCGCCGGCTGGGAGAACCTGCTGGCCGAACTGGACCGGCTGAACCCGGCCGAGCTGCTGATTCCGGATGACTGGCCACAGGGGCTGCCGGCCGAAAAGCGCCGCGGTTCGCACCGCCGCGCGCCCTGGGATTTCGACCGCGACTCCGCCTTCAAGAGCCTTTGCCAGCAGTTCGCCACCCAGGACCTGAAGGGCTTCGGCTGCGAAAACCTGACGTTGGCCATCGGCGCTGCCGGCTGCCTGCTCGGCTACGCCAAGGAAACCCAGCGCACCGCCTTGCCGCACCTGCGCAGCCTGCGCCACGAGCGGCTCGACGACACGGTGATCCTCGATGGCGCCAGCCGGCGCAATCTGGAGCTGGACACCAACCTCTCCGGCGGTCGCGACAACACCCTGCAATCGGTGATGGACCGCTGTCAGACCGCGATGGGCAGCCGCCTGCTGACGCGCTGGCTGAACCGCCCGCTGCGCGACCGCACGGTGCTCGAGGCGCGCCAGGATTCCATCACCTGCCTGCTGGAACGCTATCGGTTCGAGCAGTTGCAACCGCAGCTCAAGGAAATCGGCGACGTCGAACGCATACTCGCCCGCATCGGCCTGCGCAACGCCCGCCCGCGCGACCTGGCACGCCTGCGCGACGCACTCAGCGCCCTGCCGGAACTGCAGAACGGCATGCACGATCTGGTCGCCGACCACCTGCTGCAACTGGCACAGAGCATCCGCACCTATCCGGAACTCGCCGACCTGCTGCAACGCGCGATCATCGACAACCCGCCGGCGGTCATCCGTGACGGCGGCGTGCTGAAGACGGGCTACGACGCCGAGCTGGACGAGCTGCTGTCGCTCAGCGAGAACGCCGGACAGTTCCTCATGGACCTGGAAACCCGGGAAAAGGCGCGCACCGGTCTGCCCAACCTGAAGGTTGGCTACAACCGCGTGCACGGCTACTTCATCGAACTGCCGAGCAAGCAGGCCGAGTCGGCACCGGCCGACTACATCCGCCGTCAGACGCTCAAGGGCGCCGAGCGCTTCATCACGCCCGAGCTCAAGGCCTTCGAAGACAAGGCGCTGTCGGCCAAGAGCCGCGCGCTGGCCCGCGAGAAGCTGCTCTACGAGGAACTGCTGGAACTGCTGATCGAGCAACTCGCACCGCTGCAGGACACCGCCGCCGCGCTGGCTGAGCTGGACGTGCTGAGCAACCTCGCCGAGCGTTCGTTGAACCTCGACCTGAACCGACCGCGCTTCGTCGAGGAACCTTGCATGCGCATCGAGCAGGGCCGTCATCCGGTGGTCGAACAGGTGCTGGAAACGCCGTTCGTCGCCAACGACCTGTCGCTCGACAACGGCACCCGCATGCTGGTGATCACTGGCCCCAACATGGGCGGTAAATCGACTTACATGCGGCAAACGGCGTTGATCGTGCTATTGGCGCACATCGGCAGCTTCGTACCCGCGGCGCGCTGCGAGCTGTCGCTGGTGGACCGGATCTTCACCCGCATCGGTTCCTCCGACGACCTCGCCGGCGGCCGCTCGACCTTCATGGTCGAGATGAGCGAAACCGCCAACATCCTGCACAATGCCACCGACCGCAGCCTGGTGCTGATGGACGAAGTCGGCCGCGGCACCAGCACCTTCGACGGCCTCTCGCTGGCCTGGGCGGCGGCCGAACACCTGGCTCGGCTACGCGCCTACACGCTCTTCGCCACTCACTACTTCGAGCTGACGGTGCTGTCGGAAAGCGAACCGGTGGTCGCCAACGTCCACCTCAACGCTACCGAGCACAACGAGCGGATCGTCTTCCTCCATCACGTCCTGCCTGGCCCCGCCAGCCAGAGCTATGGCCTGGCGGTCGCGCAGCTGGCGGGCGTCCCCGGCGACGTGATCGGACGCGCCAAGGAGCATCTGGCGCGCCTTGAAGTCACCAGCCTGCCGCATGAAGCACCGCGCCAGGAGCCCGGAAAACCCCTGGTTCCAGTGCAGAACGACTTGTTCGCCAGCCTGCCGCATCCGATTCTCGATGAGTTGGCGAGGATCAATCCGGACGAGCTGACACCGCGGCATGCTATGCAGCTGTTATATGAATGGAAGCAGCGGCTCTAACAGCGACGCAAGCAAGCTGTTAGAATCCTGCGCGCTTTAGGATTGCCCGGCCCCCGCCTGAGCCGAGGTCATCACTTATCGAGCTGCAACGTCCCAGCAGAGGATCGCAGCCGTAGTCTGAGGAGAGAACCTGAATGACCTTCGTCGTCACCGACAATTGCATCAAATGCAAATACACCGACTGTGTGGAAGTCTGTCCGGTGGACTGCTTTTACGAAGGTCCGAACTTCCTGGTGATCCATCCGGACGAGTGCATCGATTGCGCCCTGTGCGAACCGGAATGCCCTGCGCAGGCGATCTTCTCCGAAGATGAAATACCGGACGGCATGCAGCAGTTCATCGAGCTGAACACCGAACTGGCGGAGATCTGGCCGAACATCACCGAGCGGAAGGAAGCGTTGCCTGACGCCGAGGAATGGGATGGTGTGAAGGACAAGCTCCAGCACCTCGAGCGCTGATCGCCCCGCCATGAAAAAGGCCCGCACATGCGGGCCTTTTTATTGGATCTGGAAAACGCACACTTTCCTGCAGACAAAAAAGGGGCGGGTTTGACCCCGCCCACTTTTATCCCTAGTCCCTGCCTGTCCCATCATCATCCTGATGCCTCGCAATCCTGCGAGTGTCCTGGGTCGGCATCCTTACCGACCTGTGCTCTATTTCCCTGAGCACGGCGCGATCATATCCTGCTGCGGGACAACGGCAATCAGCCCAATATCCAAAATCGATTCAGAAAAAAATGCTTTCTTAAAAATAAATACTTTATAAAACAAATAATTACCGTTTTTCTCTCAGCATATTTCCGCGAAAGACTTATCGTTTTATCTCTTTATACTTACATCTACGTAAGCAATTACTTACATTGACTCACAAAAAACCCGACTTAACGTCGGGTCTTTGCTGCTGCATCCACGCTACTGGAACAGAGAATCGCTGGAGAGACCGTTCTTCTCCAGAATCTCCCGCAAGCGTTTCAGCGCTTCGACCTGAATCTGCCGAACCCGCTCCCTGGTGAGACCGATTTCCTGGCCCACCTCCTCCAGCGTGGAGCCTTCATGGCCGCGCAGGCCAAAGCGGCGGACCACCACTTCGCGCTGCTTGTCGGTGAGGTCGGATAGCCACTGATCGATGCTTTGCGAAAGGTCATCGTCCTGCAGCAGGTCGCACGGATCAGAGGGACGATCGTCGGTGAGGGTTTCGAGCAGGGTCTTGCCGGAATCCGGGCCCAGCGAGACATCCACCGACGTCACCCGCTCGTTGAGGCCGAGCATGCGCTTGACCTCGGACACCGGCTTCTCGAGCAGTCCGGCGATTTCCTCGGCAGAGGGCTCGTGATCGAGCTTCTGCGTCAACTCACGCGCGGCGCGCAGGTAGACGTTCAGTTCCTTGACCACATGGATCGGCAGGCGAATGGTGCGCGTCTGGTTCATGATCGCGCGTTCGATCGTCTGCCGAATCCACCAAGTGGCGTAGGTAGAGAAACGGAAACCACGCTCCGGATCGAACTTCTCCACGGCGCGGATCAAGCCGAGGTTGCCTTCCTCGATCAGATCCAGCAGAGACAGGCCACGGTTGACGTAGCGACGAGCGATTTTTACCACCAGGCGCAGGTTGCTCTCGATCATGCGCTTGCGCCCCGCGGGGTCGCCACTTTGCGAGAGGCGCGCGAAATGAACTTCTTCTGCGGGGGTCAGGAGTGGGGAGAAACCGATTTCGTTGAGGTAGAGCTGAGTGGCGTCCAGCGCCCGTGTGTAGTCGATGTACTTATGCTGCTTGGTGGCTGCCGCTTTCGATCTGGTCGGTTTGTCAGGTTCATCGTGTGGTGCCTCATCAAGAACCAGAGCCGATTCCATAAGCAACACATCTTCGTCGACATCAAACCCGGTGGCTTCTTCGTTGAGCGCCATTCTTGTTGTCCTTCTGCTGAGTTCGACAATGAGTTCGGCCACCTTTCCGTGGTGGGCCCGACTCATTCATTTCCGCAGGAGGTACTTGCAGATCAGCGACGCGGCAAATATTGCAGAGGATCGACTGGCTTGCCTTGACGGCGAATCTCGAAGTGGAGCTTCACCCGGTCGGTTCCGGTGGATCCCATCTCGGCAACGGTTTGCCCGGCCTTGACCTGCTCTCCCTCCCGCACCAAGAGCCTCCGGTTGTGGCCGTAGGCACTCACATAGGTATCGCTATGCTTGATGATTACTAGTTCGCCGTAACCCCGCAATCCACTGCCGGCGTACACCACAGAGCCATCAGACGCAGCTAAAACAGGCTGGCCCAATTCCCCTGCTATATCAATTCCTTTATTCAAACTACCGTTTGATGAGAATTTACCGATCAAAACGCCGTTTGCGGGCCATGCCCAGCCGCTGGGAGAACGGTCCACGGACTGCATCGGAGTGGTCGCCACAGTCGGCGCCACAGGCCGGGGCGCGGCGGCCGGAGTTCCGGTTACCGGTTGCGGAACGATCAGCACCGGCGCGCTGGGCGTCGGCATGGTGGTCACGACGGGGGTATTCGCGCTGGCGACCGCCGTTGGCGCGGCAGGCTGGCTGGCGCCGTTGCCAAAACGGATCTTCTGACCGGGGCGGATGACATAGGGCGGCGGGATGCCGTTGCGCGCCGCCAGCGCCTTCCAGTCCCAGCCATAACGGAAGGCGATGGAGAACAGGGTGTCACCGCGTTGAACGGTGTACTGGCCGCTGGTAACCGGTTGCCGCGAGCTGGCACCGCTCTTGTTGCGATCGACGACCTGCACGCCGCTCGAAGACGAACTGGCGCAACCGCCGAGAAGCGCGCCGATGAGCAAACCGCCGAGGACCCACAAGCCACCGCGTTTGAGCTGCCTGTTCGTAGCGCTCACCCGAGGCTCCCAGCGTGAATGTGATAAACGCCCGCCAGCTGACAGCCATGGAAACGAATCGATACAAATTCGCCGGCAGCAACCACGGGAGCAGAAGAGAGAAGAACTGAGGGCAGACCCGAAGACATGCCCCGATGTAGCGGAAAAGCGTTATCCATGGATCCTTCCAGAGCGATTCAGGCCAGCGGACCGTTCAACAGCGGAACGAAGCGCACCGCATCCAGTACATGGCGGGAAAAACCGTTGTCTTCGCGGACGATCAGCATCAGTTGCTGGACGTCGCCCGCGCCGACCGGGATCACCAGGCGTCCACCCGGCGCCAGCTGATCCAGCAGCGCCTGGGGCACATCGGCGGCGGCAGCGGTGACGATGATGCCGTTGTAAGGCGCCAGCGCCGGCCAGCCTTCCCAGCCATCCCCCCAGCGAAAGACCACGTTGCGCAATTTGAGTTCGACGAGGCGCTCTTTGGCGCGGTCCTGCAAGGTCTGGATGCGCTCCACCGAGAACACCCGCTCGACCAGTTGGGCGAGCACGGCCGTCTGGTAACCCGAGCCGGTGCCGATCTCCAATACCTTGTCCAGCGGGCCGGCAGCCAGCAACAGTTCGGTCATGCGGCCGACCATGAACGGCTGGGAGATGGTCTGATTGTGGCCGATGGGCAGCGCGGTGTCTTCGTAAGCGCGGTGCGCCAGGGCCTCGTCGACGAACAGATGGCGCGGCGTGCGACGGATCACTTCGAGGACATGCGGATTGGACAGCCCTTCCTCGTACAGCCGCTGGATCAGCCGGTCGCGGGTGCGCTGGGACGTCATGCCGGTGCCACGATGGATGGCGTCGTCGTGTTCGCGCTTCATCGCAGCAAGCCCTCCAGCCAACCGTCGAGCCCTTTGAAGGCTTCATGGAACGTACGGTCCAGCTGCAACGGCGTGATCGACACATAGCCTTGCGTCACGGCGTGGAAATCGGTGCCGGGCCCGCCGTCCTCGGCGTCCCCGGAAACCGAGATCCAGTAGCCCTCCTTGCCACGCGGGTTCACCTGCTTCACCGGCGGCTTGGCCCGCGCCCGGTGGCCGAGGCGGGTCAGCTGGATGCCGCGGATCTGCTCCAGTGGCAGGTCCGGAATGTTCACGCTGAGCACGGTACGTGGAGGCAGATCCAGAGTGTGATGCTGCTCCACCAGCCGGCGGGCGATGGCGGCCGCGGCGGGCAGGTTGTCCGGACGGCGGGAAACCAGCGAGAAGGCGAACGCCGGGCTGCCGGCGAAACGGCCTTCGATGGCCGCGGCTACCGTGCCGGAATAGAGCACGTCGTCGCCCAGGTTGGCGCCCAGGTTGATCCCTGAGACGACCATGTCCGGCGCTTCGGCGAGCAAGCCGTTGAGGCTCAGGTGCACGCAGTCGGTGGGCGAGCCGTTGAGGCCGATGAAGCCGTTGGGCATGACGATGGGATGCAGGGGACGGTCGAGGGTCAGCGCGCTGCTGGCGCCGCTCATGTCCTGGATCGGTGCGACCACCGAGCACGCGGCGAAATCCGACAACGCGCCATGCAGCGCGGCGAGGCCGGGCGCATAAACCCCGTCGTCGTTGGCGATCAGAATACGCATTAGAGGTCCGTCTGCCCTGCCGGCGAGAGATCGACGATCTCGCGCACCACGGCGGTGGCGAAGCATCCAGCCGGCAGGACGAATTCGAGTTGCAGAATGTCAGGCCGGGGATAATGCCATGCCAGGCCGCCGATGGGGAGGCGCAGGATTCGCCGTTCGTGCGCCATGCCCGCATTGGCCAGCCAATCGCACAGTGCCGCTTCGCGTTGCCCCACGCCATTCTCCAGGGCCTGCACGGCGGCAGCGGCCGGCGATTCGCCCTTGCCCCAGAGCGCGCCGGTGGGATGCAGATCGAGAACCGCCAGGCGAGGATCGGCGCACTCGGCCTCACCGGCAGGGAAGAAGCTCCGGCTGTCGGTGAAGGCCAGCAGATCGCCAACCAGCGCCCGACTCCAGCTGCCCGCGGCGACACGCTCGGCCACGATGCGGTTGAACAGGTAGCTGCGCGCCGCCGAAAGCATCCGCGAGCGCAGGTTGCGCTGTTCCGGCATCTCGCCACGGCGGGCGAACTCCCGGGCACCCGCCAGGTTGCCGCCCTCGTGGCCGAAGCGCTGCAGGCCGAAATAGTTCGGCACGCCCTCGGCGGCGATGCGCTGCAGACGCGCCTCGAGCGCGTCGCGGTCGGCCTCTAGGGCGGTCAGGCGCAGGGTGAAGCCGTTGGCGGCGTGTGCACCACGCTGCAGTTTGCGCGTGTGGCGTGTCCGCTCGAGGATGCGCAGGCTGTCGCTTTCCGCAGCGCCGAGGTCGGGATCGGCCTTGCCCGGCAGGTGCAGGCTGAACCATTGGCGGGTCAGCGCCTGGCGGTCCTTGAGACCGGCGTAGCTGATCATTTTCAGTGGTACGCCGGCGGCCTTGGCGATTCGCCGGGCCGCTTCCTCGGTGTTCAGACCGCGCTTTTCCACCCACAGCCAGAGGTGCTCGCCCTCGCCCGTCAGCGGGATGTCGAGCGCCTCGTCGACCTGGAAGTCTTCGGCGGTCTCCTTGAGCAGCGCATGCCCGCAGGGTTCGCCATGGGCACGCGGACCGAGCAGTTCGAGTTCGGTCATAGCGGCAGCAACAGCGCCACCGCATGCACGGCGATGCCTTCTTCGCGGCCGACGAAGCCGAGCTTCTCGGTGGTGGTGGCCTTGACGTTGACCTGATCCAGCGCGACCTGCAGGTCTTCGGCGATCAGCGCGCGCATCGTCTCGATGTGCGGCGCCATCTTCGGCGCCTGGGCCTCGATGGTGGCGTCGACGTTGCCGACCTTCCAGCCTTTCTCGGCGACCAGTCGCAGCACGTGGCGCAGCAGCGCGCGACTGTCGGCGCCCTTGAATTGCGGATCGGTGTCGGGAAAATGCCGGCCGATGTCACCGAGCGCCGCCGCACCGAGCAACGCGTCGCTCAGCGCGTGCAGCAGCACGTCGCCGTCGGAGTGGGCGACGAGCCCGAAACGATGAGGAATGCGCACCCCGCCGAGGGTGATGAAATCGCCCTCGCCGAAGCGGTGCACGTCGTAGCCGTGGCCAATACGCATGGAAAAGTAACCTTGGGAAAGTCAGCCCGTGATTCTAAAGGAAAGCGCGAATGCCAGCGCGGCAGCCTTCCGAAAGCGCGTGCCGGCTCCTCGATAACGGGGCGCGAAACCGGGCCGATGGCTGACGGATTGCGCATTGGCCGGGAAGATCGTCACCGCGGGACGCGCGCCCTCGGTGACCCGGCCGGGCGTCGTTTGCCTTCTGGCGTGTCGACGCGGATGAAGCCCAGGGCGCCGAGATCGGCTTCCAGATTCAAGGCCGACTGCGGCAATCACGAATCGGGGGCGGGCGGCGCGCAGCGGAACCCGTCACGCCCCGATGGCTTACCCCTTCAGGAACTGCGCATGATGGCGCAGGTGATCGTCGATGAAGCTGGCGATGAAGTAGTAGCTGTGGTCGTAACCCGGCTGCAGGCGCAACTGCAGCGGATGCGACGCCGCCGAAGCCGCCGCCTGCAGGGCTTCCGGTTTGAGCTGGTTGACCAGGAAATCGTCGCGGTCGCCCTGATCGATGAGGATCGGCAGCTTCTCCGTCGCATCGGCGATCAGCACGCTGGCATCCCACTCGCGCCAACGCGAACGGTCTTCGCCCAGATAGTGGGAGAAAGCCTTCTCGCCCCATGGGCAGTTCATCGGGTTGGCGATCGGCGCGAAAGCCGACAGCGACTGGTACCGACCGGGGTTCTTCAGCGCACAGACCAGCGCGCCGTGCCCGCCCATGGAGTGTCCGGCGATGCCGCGCTTGTCGGAGACCGGGAAGTTGGCCTCGATCAGCGCCGGCAGCTCGGCGACCACGTAGTCGTACATCCGGTAGTGCTTCGCCCAGGGCTGCCGGGTGGCATTGAGGTAGAAGCCGGCGCCGAGGCCAAAGTCGTAGGCGCCGTTGGCGTCATCCGCCACGCCTTCCCCGCGCGGGCTGGTGTCCGGGGCGACGATGATCAGCCCGAGCTCGGACGCCAGCCGATGCGCGCCGGCCTTCTGCATGAAGTTCTCGTCGGTGCAGGTCAGCCCGGAGAGCCAGTAGAGCACCGGCAGGCTGGCGCCCTGCTCGGCCTGCGGCGGCAGGTAGACGGCGAACACCATGTCGCAGTTGAGGCTGGAAGAACGGTGCTTGTAGCGCTTGTGCCAGCCGCCGAAGCTCTTGTTGCTGGAAACGATTTCGAGGCTCATGACCACTCCGTAGGGTGCGCCACGCGCACCAGGGGGTTAGCGGTGCGCATAGCGCACCCTACGAAAGAACCGCAGGCGTCGAGGGGCGCTGGACCACCCGTTGCCTGAAGCTTGTCGCTTGCAGCTATCAGTAATGGATGACGGTGCGGATGCTCTTGCCTTCGTGCATCAGGTCGAAGGCCTCGTTGATCTGCTCCAGACCCATTGTGTGGGTGATGAAGGTATCCAGCGGAATCTCGCCGCTCTGCGCCTTCTCCACATAGCTCGGCAGCTCGGTGCGACCCTTCACGCCGCCGAATGCCGAACCGCGCCAGACGCGGCCGGTTACCAGCTGGAACGGACGGGTACTGATTTCCTGGCCGGCGCCGGCCACACCGATGATCACGCTCTCGCCCCAGCCCTTGTGCGCGCATTCCAGCGCCGCACGCATCAGTTGCACGTTGCCGACGCACTCGAAGCTGTAGTCCACGCCGCCATCGGTCATTTCGACGATGACGTCCTGGATCGGCTTGTCATGGTCCTTCGGATTGACGAAGTCGGTCGCGCCCAGCTCGCGGGCCACGTCGAACTTGGCCGGGTTGATGTCGATGGCGATGATCCGCGAGGCCTTGGCCATCTTCGCGCCGATGATCGCCGCCAGGCCGATGCCGCCGAGGCCGAAGATCGCCACGGTGGCGCCCTCTTCCACTTTCGCGGTGTTGAGCACGGCGCCGATGCCGGTGGTCACGCCGCAACCGAGCAGGCAGACCTTCTCCAGCGGCGCTTCCTTGGGAATCACCGCCAGCGAGACTTCCGGCAGCACGGTGTATTCGGAGAAGGTCGAGCAGCCCATGTAGTGGTAGATCGGCTCGCCGTTGTAGGAGAAACGCGACGTGCCGTCCGGCATCAGGCCCTTGCCCTGGGTGGCGCGCACCGAGCTGCACAGGTTGGTCTTTCCGGACTTGCAGAATTTGCACTCGCGGCATTCGGCGGTGTAAAGCGGGATGACGTGGTCGCCGACCTTCACCGAGGTCACGCCCTCGCCCACGGCTTCGACGATGCCGCCGCCTTCGTGGCCGAGGATCGACGGGAACACGCCCTCGGAGTCGGCGCCGGACAGCGTGTAGGCGTCGGTGTGGCAGACGCCGGTGGCGACGATGCGCACCAGCACCTCGCCGGCCTTCGGCGGCGCGACGTCCACTTCGACGATCTTCAGGGGTTCGTTCGGCGCGAAGGCCACGGCGGCGCGGGATTTGATCATGGCGAAATCTCTCGGGGTTGAGCAGTAAACCGAGAGTGTAATTCACGCGCAGGCTGGGATAATGGATGATCCAAGGAAACTTTATTGCCATACAGGGACAATCGATGAACGCACACCGCTGGGAAGGCCTGGACGAGTTCGTCGCCGTTGCCGAATGCGGCAACTTCCTGCGCGCCGCCGAGCGACTGCGGGTGTCCTCCTCCCACGTCAGCCGCCAGGTGGCGCGCCTGGAGGAACGCCTGCAGGCACGCTTGCTCTACCGCACCACGCGCAAGGTCTCGCTGACCGAAGCCGGGCAGACCTTCTTTGCCCGCTGCCAGCGGCTGATCGAGGAACGTGACGCCGCCTTCCTCGCAGTCGGCGACCTGCAGGGCGCGCCCACCGGACTGCTGCGCATGACCGCGGCGGTGGCCTACGGCGAACGCTTCATCGTGCCGCTGGTGAATGAATTCATGGCGCGTCATCCGCAGCTGCGGGTGGAAATCGAACTGTCCAACCGCACGCTCGACCTGGTTCAGGAAGGCTTCGACCTGGCGATCCGCCTGGGGCGACTGAGCGAATCGCGACTGGTCGCCACCCGTCTCGCACCGCGCGCCATGTACCTCTGCGCCGCGCCCACCTACCTGGAGCGCTACGGCCGCCCGCACACGCTGTCGGAACTGGCGGCACACAACTGCCTGATCGGCACCAGCGATACCTGGATGCTTCAGGACGGCGGCCGCGAGCATCCGTTCAGGCCCAGCGGCAACTGGCGCTGCAACAGCGGCCAGGCGGTGCTCGACGCCGCGCTGCGCGGTTTCGGTCTGTGCCAGTTGCCGGACTACTACGTGCTGGAGCCGCTGCGCCGCGGCGAACTGGTCAGCCTGCTGGAGCACCACCAGCCGCCGAACACGGCGGTGTGGGCGGTCTATCCGCAGCGACGCTTTCTGTCGCCCAAGGTCGGTCAACTGGTGCAGGCCCTGAAGACCGGTCTGGCGCAGAGAGCGGAGTACCAGGCGCTGGTGGTTTGAAGGCCGCGGAGTAACCGAGTGTGGTGGTGGTTTCGCCGGACTCAGGGCGAGTCCGTCGCCCGGCGACGCCGGGTCAGCCCTTTTGCTTCCACGCCAGCCGCAGCCACTCCAGGTCTTCCGGGCGGGTGACCTTGAGGTTGTCGGCGCGGCCCTCGATCAGCCGCGGCGCAGCGCCGGCCAGCTCCATCGCCGACGCTTCGTCGGTGATCGCCGCACCACTGGCCAAGCCCTGCTCCAACGCCTGACGCAACGCGCCGAGGCGGAACATCTGCGGGGTGAAGGCGAGCCAGATCAGTTGACGGTCGAGGGTACGGGCGACCTTGCCGTCGACGCCGGCGAGCTTGACCGTGTCGCGCGACGGCACCGCGAGCAGGCCGCCGACCGGATCGTCGGCCAGCTCGCCGAGCAGGCGGTCCAGATCGCTGCGGGCGAGATTCGGCCGCGCGGCGTCGTGCACCAGCACCCAGTCGTCGACCTCGGCGCCCAGGGCTTCGAGCCTCACCAGCGCGTTGAGCACCGAGTCCGCCCGCTCCGCGCCACCGTCGGCGCGCTGGATACGCGGATCGTCGGCGCAGCCCAGGGTCGGCCAGTAGGGATCGTCGCAGCCAAGCGCCAGCACCAGCCCCCGCAGGCCGGGGTGATCGAGGAAGCAATCGAGGGTGTGTTCGAGAAGCGTCCGGCCGCCGAGCGGCAGGTACTGCTTGGGCCGGTCGGCACGCATGCGGGCGCCGACGCCGGCGGCGGGAATCACCACCCAGAAGTGCGGCAGGGAATTCATTGGGCCAACTGGTAGAGGGTCTCGCCGTCCTTGACCATACCGAGTTCGTGGCGGGCACGTTCCTCGACGGTCTCGGTACCTTTCTTCAGCTCCATCACTTCAGCCTCGAGCACGCGATTGCGCTCGAGCAGGCGTTCGTTCTCGCCCTTCTGATCGCTGATCTGGCGATTCAACTCGGTGACTTGCGCCAGGCTGCCGTCACCGACCCAGAGTCGGTATTGCAGACCCGCCAGCAGCAGGATCAGCACGACGAAAAGCCAGTAAGGACTACGCATCAGAAAATAGAGCCCGCGGTTGATGAGATTCGGCGACAAAAAAGGGCGGCCGTGGCCGCCCTTTTAGCACAGCGCTGGTTAGCCGCGGAACTCCGCGCGCCCCTTGTAGGGTGCTTTTCCGCCGAGCTGCTCTTCGATGCGCAGCAGCTGGTTGTACTTGGAAACGCGGTCGGAGCGGCACAGCGAACCGGTCTTGATCTGGCCGGCGGCGGTGCCTACGGCCAGGTCGGCGATGGTGCTGTCTTCGGTTTCGCCGGAGCGGTGCGAGATCACCGCGGTGTAGCCGGCGGCCTTGGCCATCTGGATGGCCTCCAGGGTTTCGGTCAGCGAGCCGATCTGGTTGAACTTGATCAGGATCGAGTTGGCTATGCCCTTGTCGATGCCTTCCTTGAGAATCTTGGTGTTGGTCACGAACAGGTCGTCACCGACCAGCTGGACCTTCTCGCCGATCTTGTCGGTGAGGATCTTCCAGCCTGCCCAGTCGGACTCGTCCAGGCCGTCTTCGATGGAGATGATCGGGAAGCGCTCGGTCAGGCCTTTCAGGTAGTCGGCGAAACCGGCGGCGTCGAAGGATTTGCCTTCGCCGGAGAGGTCGTACTTGCCGCCTTCGAAGAACTCGCTGGCCGCGCAGTCCAGAGCCAGGGTCACGTCGGTGCCCAAGGTGTAGCCGGCGTTGGCGATGGCTTCGGCGATGGCCGACAGCGCCGCTTCGTTGGATTCCAGGTTCGGCGCGAAGCCGCCCTCGTCGCCCACCGCGGTGCTCAGGCCACGAGCTTTCAGCACGGCCTTGAGGTGATGGAAGATTTCCGCGCCCATGCGCAGCGCGTCGGCGAAAGTCTTGGCGCCAACCGGCTGGACCATGAATTCCTGGATGTCGACGTTGTTATCGGCGTGCTCGCCGCCGTTGATGATGTTCATCATCGGCACCGGCATCGAATAGACGCCCGGGGTGCCGTTGAGGTTGGCGATGTGCGCGTAGAGCGGCAGGTCCTGGTCCTCGGCGGCGGCCTTGGCAGCGGCCAGGGAGACGGCGAGGATCGCGTTGGCGCCCAGCTTGGCCTTGTTCTCGGTACCGTCCAGTTCGATCATCGCGCGGTCCAGCGCGGCCTGTTCGACCGGGTCCTTGCCCAGCAGCAGGCTGCGGATCGGCCCGTTGATGTTGTCCACGGCCTTGAGCACGCCCTTGCCCAGGTAACGGCTCTTGTCGCCGTCACGCAGTTCCAGCGCTTCGCGCGATCCGGTGGAAGCGCCCGACGGCGCGCAGGCGCGGCCGACGATACCGTTGTCCAGGATCACATCGGCTTCCACGGTGGGGTTGCCACGGGAGTCGAGGACTTCACGTCCCTTGATGTCGACGATCTTTGCCATTCTTGTAACTCCAGAAGTTGACGAAAACGCGGCTGAGAATCCTAAAGACCTGCGCGGCGGCGTTTAGATCGCAGCGCGCACGGAAAATTCAGGCCGTTTCGATGGGGGCGAAGCGCTTGATCAGGTCATCCAGCTGCTTGAGCTGGGTGAGGAACGGCTCGAGCTTGTCCAGGCGCAGGGCGCAGGGACCGTCGCACTTGGCGTGGTCCGGGTCCGGATGCGCTTCGAGGAACAATCCGGCGAGGCCCTGGCTGAGACCGGCCTTGGCCAGGTCGGTGACCTGCGCGCGACGCCCGCCCGCCGAATCGGCGCGGCCGCCCGGCATCTGCAGGGCGTGGGTGACGTCGAAGAACACCGGGTACTCGAAGGACTTCATGATGCCGAAGCCGAGCATGTCGACGACCAGGTTGTTGTAGCCGAAGCTGGAACCGCGCTCGCAGAGGATCAACTGGTCGTTACCGGCCTCTTCGCACTTGGCTAGGATGTGCTTCATTTCCTGCGGGGCGAGGAACTGGGCCTTCTTGATGTTGATCACCGCGCCGGTCTTGGCCATCGCCACCACCAGATCGGTCTGCCGCGAGAGGAAGGCCGGCAGCTGGATGATGTCGCATACGTCCGCCACCGGCTGCGCCTGATACGGCTCGTGAACGTCGGTGATCACCGGTACGCCGAAGGCCTTCTTCACGTCCTCGAAGATCTTCATGCCCTCGTCCAGACCGGGGCCGCGGAACGAGGTGACGGAGGAGCGGTTGGCCTTGTCGAAGCTGGCCTTGAACACGTAGGGAATGCCGAGCTTCTCGGTGACCCGCACGTATTCCTCGCAGGTCTTCATCGCCAGGTCGCGGGATTCGAGCACGTTGATGCCGCCGAACAGCACGAACGGC
This sequence comes from Pseudomonas sp. UBA3153, assembly GCF_002364635.1. Lineage (NCBI taxonomy): Bacteria > Pseudomonadati > Pseudomonadota > Gammaproteobacteria > Pseudomonadales > Pseudomonadaceae > Pseudomonas > Pseudomonas sp. UBA3153. The sequence continues at coordinate 138,328 of NZ_DEYR01000003.1, read as the reverse complement.
TTGTCGTTGGCGATCTCGATGTCGCCGACGCGGATGATCTTCTGGCTCATGCTTTACGGGCCTTCTGCGCCAGCGCGGCATTCACGAAGCCGCTGAACAGCGGGTGGCCGTCACGCGGAGTGGAGGTGAACTCGGGGTGGAACTGGCAGGCGACGAACCACGGGTGATCCGGCGCCTCGACCACTTCCACCAGCGCGCCGTCGCCGGAGCGGCCGGTGATCTTCAGGCCGGCCTCGATCAGTTGCGGCAGCAGGTTGTTGTTCACTTCGTAGCGATGGCGATGACGCTCGACGATCACGTCCTTGCCGTAGCAATCGTGGACCAGCGAGCCGCTCTCGAGCTGGCACTCCTGGGCGCCCAGACGCATGGTGCCGCCGAGGTCGGAGGCTTCGCTGCGAACCTCGACGCTGCCGGCCGCGTCCTCCCATTCGGTGATCAGGCCGACCACCGGATGTCCCGAGGCCTTGTCGAACTCGGTGGAGTTGGCGTCGCTCCAGCCCAGCACGTCACGGGCGAACTCGATCACCGCGACCTGCATGCCCAGGCAGATGCCGAGGTAGGGAATCTTGTTCTCGCGGGCGTATTTGACGGTGGCGATCTTGCCTTCCACGCCGCGCAGGCCGAAGCCGCCCGGAACCAGGATGGCATCGACACCTTCGAGCAGGCCGGTGCCCTGGTTCTCGATGTCTTCGGAATCGATGTAGCGCAGATTGACCTTGGTGCGGCTCTGGATACCGGCGTGGCTCAGCGCCTCGATCAGCGACTTGTAGGCGTCCAGCAGCTCCATGTACTTGCCGACCATGGCGATGGTCACTTCGTTTTCCGGGTGCAGCTTGGCGTCGACGACGCGGTCCCACTCGGACAGGTCGGCCGGGCCGCACTGCAGGCCGAAACGCTCGACGACGAAGTCGTCCAGGCCCTGGGCGTGCAGCACCGCCGGAATCTTGTAGATGGTGTCCACGTCTTCCAGACCGATCACCGCGCGCTCTTCGACGTTGGTGAACAGCGCGATCTTGCGCCGCGACGACACGTCCACCGGATGGTCGGAGCGGCAGATCAGCACGTCCGGCTGCAGGCCGATGGAGCGCAGCTCCTTCACCGAGTGCTGGGTGGGCTTGGTCTTGGTCTCGCCGGCGGTGGCGATGTAGGGCACCAGGGTCAGGTGCATCAGCATCGCGCGCTTGGCGCCGACCTCGACGCGCAACTGGCGGATAGCCTCGAGGAACGGCTGCGATTCGATGTCGCCCACCGTTCCGCCGATCTCTACCATCGCCACGTCGGCATCGCCGGCTCCCTTGATGATGCGCCGCTTGATCTCGTCGGTGATGTGCGGAATCACCTGGATGGTCGCGCCGAGGTAGTCGCCGCGCCGCTCGCGACGCAGCACGTCCTCGTAGACGCGGCCGGTGGTGAAGTTGTTGTTCTGGGTCATCGTGGTGCGGATGAACCGCTCGTAGTGGCCCAGATCGAGGTCGGTCTCGGCGCCGTCGTGGGTGACGAACACCTCACCGTGCTGGAACGGGCTCATGGTGCCCGGATCGACGTTTATGTAGGGGTCCAGCTTGAGCATGGTGACCTTCAGGCCCCGCGCCTCCAGGATGGCCGCCAATGAAGCCGAAGCGATGCCTTTCCCCAATGAAGAAACAACACCACCCGTGACGAAGATGTAGCGCGTCATGAAAGATCCTAGAAGTCTGCGTTCAGGCGGTAGACCGCCGAAGGGGAGCGAAGAGCGATTGCGCACGAGGCGGCAATGGCCAACTTCTGCGAACTCCGAGGGAGACGCACAGAAGCTGTATAAGACGGGAGCGTAGTCTACCGGAAAGCCCCTATCAGCTCAAACCTTGGTCGCTCGTCGGTAGCGTCCAGATCAGCTCGCCGCCCTGCGAAGCGCGCGGTGCGAGAGCCGGCAGGTTCGCCACCGCGAGCAGTTCGTCGCCGCGATAGAGCAGAGGCAAACGCCCGCGCACGAACGCCGGCAGCGCCATTTCGCTGAGCAGCCGCTTGAGATCGCGATGCCCTCGTCCGGGCAGGTCCAGGCGCTCGCCACCCTGGCGATAACGCACCCGCAGCGAGCCGCACGTCGCTGTTGCGCGCCATTCGAGGCAGCCGTTCCCGGGCAGTTGCAGCGGCGTCGAAGGATCGCTCCACGCCGGCGGCTCGGCGGGTGTGCGCAACCATATGCCGGACAGCCACCAGATCCGCCCCGCGGCGCGATGCAGCTCGCCGCCGCCCAGGCGCCAGACCGGCGCTGCATCCACCGCCGCGCCGCAGAGATCGTCCCAGCCGGCCCAGTGATCGCTGTCCGGCATCGGCGTCAGCGGCGCCAGCCAGTGACGCAACGCGTTGCGCTGACGCGCCGACGACAGTGCCAGCAGGGGCGGCAACGCCAGCGAGGGCAGCGTCAGCCAGGCGAAAGGCGCGGGGCTTGTTGCGGCCTCGAGGTCTTCGATGGCCCGCTCGTCTAGCAGGCCCTGGGCCTCGCGCAGGTGCACGGCGCTGCGCGCCAGGTTATGCACCGCCTGCGGCCAATGCCCGTCGAATTGCGGAAAGACCGCATGGCGCAGGTGATTGCGCGCGAAGCGGCGGTCGGCGTTGCTCGGGTCTTCTATCCAGCTCAGCCCGTGCTGCCGGGCGTAGGCCTCCAGCTCGCGACGCGGAACCTCCAGCAGCGGACGCACCAGCTGCCCGCGACCGAGCGCCCGGCTGACCGGCATCGCCGCCAGACCGCGCACGCCGGCGCCGCGCAGCAAACGCAGCAGCAGGGTTTCCGCCTGGTCGTCGCGATGCTGCGCCACCAGCAGGACTTCGCCCTCGCCCAGGCCCTCGGCGAACGCCCGGTAGCGCGCCTCGCGGGCGGCGCGCTCGAGGCTGGCGCGGGAGTCGACCTGCACCCGGCTGACCCGCAGCGCGACACCGAGCGCCGAGCAGAACGCCTGACAGTGCGCGGGCCAGGCGTCGGCCGCCGTCTGCAGGCCGTGGTGGACATGGAGGGCGGAAAGCGCCGGCAACGCCTCGCGCTCGGCGAGCCGGGCGAGCAGGTGCAGGAGAACGCTGGAATCGAGCCCGCCGGAGAATGCCACCCGCCACGCCGTGGCGGAGCGCCAAGGCGCGAGGGCGGCGAGAAGATGGGTTTCGAGGTTCATGCTGGCGGCCTCGAAGGGGAGCCGGCCCGGGAGGGCGAAAGACCTGCCCGGCGGCGCACCCGCTTCAGCGGACGCCTCGCCGGGGACGGGCGTCAGGCGACGCCGTAGCTCATCAGGCGCGCGTAACGGCGCTCGAGCAGTGCGTCCTGGTCCATGTCCTTGAGAAACGCCAGTTGCTCGCTCAGCGTGTCACGCAGGTTGGCGCCCATGGCGGCCGGATTGCGGTGCGCGCCGCCCAGCGGCTCGCCGATCACCTTGTCGACGATGCCAAGGCCTTTCAGGCGCTCGGCGGTGATGCCCATGGCCTCGGCGGCGTCGGGGGCCTTCTCGGCGGTCTTCCAGAGGATCGAGGCGCAGCCTTCCGGGGAGATCACCGCGTAGGTCGAGTACTGCAGCATGTTCAACTGGTCGCAGACGCCGATGGCCAGCGCGCCGCCGGAACCGCCCTCGCCGATGACCGTGGCGATGATCGGCGTCTTCAGCCGCGCCATCACGCGCAGATTCCAGGCGATGGCTTCGCTCTGGTTGCGCTCTTCGGCATCGATCCCGGGGTAGGCGCCGGGCGTGTCGATGAAGGTCAGGATCGGCATCTTGAAGCGCTCGGCCATTTCCATCAGGCGGCAAGCCTTGCGGTAGCCCTCGGGGCGCGGCATGCCGAAATTGCGGCGGACCTTCTCTCGCACTTCGCGGCCCTTCTGGTGGCCGATGACCATTACCGGAGCGTCGTTCAGGCGGGCTACGCCGCCGACGATGGCGGCATCGTCTGAGAAGTGGCGGTCGCCGTGCAGCTCGTCGAACTCGCTGAACACGTGTTCGATGTAGTCGAGCGTGTAAGGACGCTTCGGATGGCGGGCGAGTTGGGCGATCTGCCAGCTGCTGAGGTTGCCGAAGATGCTTTCGGTGAGCGATTCGCTCTTGTCCTGCAGGCGGGCAATTTCGTCGCCGATGTTCAGCGAATTGTCGTTACCGACCAGGCGCAGCTCTTCGATCTTGGCTTGCAAGTCGGCGATCGGCTGTTCGAAATCGAGAAAGTTCGGGTTCATAGGCATCCGTCATGCGTCGACGGCCAGGCGGCCGAGAAGCTGTTCCGTTTTTGGCGCCCTACCTTACGGGATCGGGCGCTCCGGGTCGAGTTGGGCGCAGGAGTTGGACTCCTGCGGTCAACGGTAGTGCAGGAAGACGTTGTCGCGCCCGAACTGGTCACGCAATGCCTGGATCAAGTTGTCCGCCGGCTCGATTCGCCAGCTTTCGCCGAACTGCAACAGGGCGCGCGCCTCGCTGCCGGTGTAGTCCATGGTGATCGGGCAGGAGCCGCGGTGGCGTCCGCACAGGTCGGCCAGCCAGCGCAGGCGATCGCCCTTGAGCGCGTCGGCGGCGACCTTGACCCGCAGGCTGTCCGCCAGCCCGGTCCGCGCCTCCTCGAGGCTCATCACGCGTTTGGCGCGCAGGCGCAGGCCGCCGGAGAAGTCGTCGTTGCTGACTTCGCCCTCGACCACCACCAGCGCATCGGTCTGCAGCAGCGCGCTGGCGGTGTTGAAGGCTTCGGCGAACAGCGAGGCCTCGATGCGGCCGGAGCGGTCGTCGAGGGTGATGAAGCCCATCTTGTCGCCCTTCTTGTTCTTCATCACGCGCAACGCGACGATCAGCCCGGCGACGGTCTGTGTGTCGCGCGCCGGCTTCAGCTCGACGATGCGCTGGCGGGCGAAACGCCGCACCTCGCCTTCGTATTCATCGATCGGGTGGCCGGTGAGATAGAGCCCGAGGGTCTCCTTCTCGCCGCGCAGACGCTCCTTGAGCGACAGCTCCCGGGCGTTGCGGTGGTTGGCGTAGACATCTGCCTCCGGCTCGGAGAACAGCCCGCCGAACAGGTCCATGTGCCCGCTGTCGTGGCTGCGCGCGGTCTGCTCGGCGGCCTGCACCGCCTCCTCCATCGCCGCCAGCAACACCGCGCGGTTCCGGTCGATGTTGGCCTGGTAGGCCTTGGGCTCCTCGAAGAAGTACGGCCCGAGGCGGTCCAGCGCACCGCCCCGAATCAGCGCCTCGAGGGTGCGCTTGTTGATGCGTTTGAGGTCGACGCGGGCGCAGAAGTCGAACAGGTCGGTGAACGGCCCGCCTTCGCTACGGCATTCGGAAATCGCTTCCACCGGACCTTCGCCGACGCCCTTGATGGCGCCCAGGCCATATACGATGCGGCCGTCGTCATCCACGGTGAACTTGAACTCGGAGTTGTTCACGTCCGGCGCGAGAATGCGCAGCTTCATGCTGCGGCACTCTTCGATCAGGGTCACGACCTTCTCCGTGTTGTGCATGTCCGCCGAGAGCACGGCGGCCATGAACGGCGACGGGTGATGTGCCTTGAGCCAGGCGGTCTGGTAGGAGACCAGCCCGTAGGCGGCCGAGTGGGATTTGTTGAAGCCGTAGCCGGCGAACTTTTCCACCAGGTCGAAGATGTTGCCGGCGAGGTTGGCGTCGATGTTGTTGCGCGCGCAGCCTTCGATGAAGCCGCCGCGCTGCTTGGCCATTTCCTCGGGCTTCTTCTTGCCCATCGCGCGGCGCAGCATGTCGGCACCGCCGAGCGTGTAGCCGGCCATCACCTGGGCGATCTGCATCACCTGTTCCTGATACAGGATGATGCCGTAGGTGGGCTTGAGCACGGGTTCCAGGCCCGCGTACTGGTAATCCGGGTGTGGGTAGGAGAGCGGCTCGCGACCGTGCTTGCGGTTGATGAAATCGTCCACCATGCCCGACTGCAGCGGGCCGGGGCGGAACAGCGCCACCAGGGCGATCATGTCTTCCAGGCAGTCTGGCTTGAGCTTCTTGATCAGCTCCTTCATGCCGCGCGATTCGAGCTGGAACACGGCCGTGGTCTCGGCCTTCTGCAGCATCGCGTAGGTGGCCTTGTCGTCGAGCGGGATGAAGTCGATGTTGACCAGATCCTGCTCAGACACGCCCTTGCGCCGCTGCTCGCGATGAATGGTCTCCAGCGCCCACTTGATGATGGTCAGGGTGCGCAGGCCGAGGAAGTCGAACTTGACCAGGCCGGCCTGCTCGACGTCGTCCTTGTCGAACTGGGTCACCAGGCCGCCACCCTCCTCGTCGCAGGCGATCGGCGAGAAGTCGGTGAGCTTCGTCGGCGCGATGACCACGCCACCGGCGTGCTTGCCGGTGCCGCGGCAGATGCCCTCGAGCTTGAGCGACATCTCCCAGATTTCCGCCGCCTCTTCGTCGACCTTGAGGAAGTCGCGCAGCGGCTCCTCCATCTCGTAGGCCTTCTCCAGGGTCATGCCGACCTCGAAGGGAATCATCTTCGACAGGCGGTCGGCCAGGCCGTAGGACTTGCCCTGCACCCGCGCCACGTCGCGTACCACCGCCTTGGCCGCCATGGTGCCGAAGGTGATGATCTGGCTCACTGCGTTGCGCCCGTATTTCTCGGCGACGTAGTCGATCACCCGGTCGCGACCGTCCATGCAGAAGTCGACGTCGAAGTCGGGCATGGAGACCCGCTCGGGGTTGAGGAAGCGCTCGAACAGCAGGTCGTAGGCCAGCGGATCGAGATCGGTGATTTTCTGCACGTAGGCGACCAGCGAACCGGCACCCGATCCACGCCCCGGCCCCACCGGCACGCCGTTGCGCTTGGCCCACTGGATGAAGTCCATGACGATCAGGAAGTAACCGGGGAAGCCCATCTGAATGATGATATCCAGCTCGAAATTCAGCCGGTCGATGTAGATCTGCTTCTTCGCGTCGTAGTCCGGGGTGTCCCTGGGCAGCAGCACTTCCAGGCGCTCGTCGAGGCCGTCGAAGGAGACCTTGCGGAAGTACTCGTCCATGGTCATGCCGTCCGGCACAGGGAAGTTGGGCAGGAAATACTTGCCCAGCTGCACCTCAATGTTGCAGCGCTTGGCGATCTCGACGGTGTTTTCCAGCGCCTCGGGCAGGTCGCTGAACAGCTCGGCCATTTCTTCCGGGCTCTTCAGGTACTGCTGGTCCGAATAGTTGCGCTGCCGGCGCGGATCATCGAGGCCACGGCCTTCTCCGATGCACACGCGGGTTTCGTGGGCCTCGAAGTCTTCCTGCTTGATGAAGCGCACGTCGTTGGTCGCCACCAGCGAGGCACCGCCGCGCTCTGCGAGGGCCACGGCGGCGTGCAGGTGCTCCTCGTCGTTGACCCGACTGGTGCGCTGGATCTCCAGATAGAAACGCTCGGGAAACACCGCCTGCCATTCGGCGAGCAGCGCATCCGCTTCGCGCTCGTCGCCGGAGAGCAGCGCCAGGCCGATCTCGCCTTCCTTGGAGCCGGACAGCGCGATCAGCCCTTCGGCGGCTTCCTTCACCCAGTCGCGCTGGATGATCACCATGTCGTTGCTCTGGCCATCGGTCCAGCCGCGCGAGACCAGCTCGGTGAGATTCCGGTAACCCTTTGGGTTCATCGCCAGCAGCGTCAGCCGGGTCAGCGGGCCGTCCTCGTGACGGCTGGCCATCCAGATGTCCGCGCCACAGATCGGCTTGATGCCGGCGCCCATCGCCGCCTTGTAGAACTTCACCAGCGAACACATGTTGTTCTGGTCGGTGACCGCCACCGCCGGCATGCCCTTACCCGCCACCGCCTTGACCAGCGGCTTGACCCGAACCAGCCCATCCACCAGGGAAAACTCGGTATGCAGGCGCAGGTGGACGAACGAAGCGGGCATGGCGGAAACCTTCAGCGGGGCAAAAAACAGGGGTGGGATTGTAACGGTTTTGCCCGGTGCGGGGAGGCGCCCGGCAGGGCATCAGGGGTGCGGGCGACGAACCGGCGGGACGGCGCGGAGCGCGCTCAGAAGAACGAGGGAACCTGCTCGCTGGTCTGCGCCTCGATGGCCAGCCAGGCTTCGCGAACCGGCGCGAAGGAGCGCCGGTGGATCGGCGTCGGCCCCAGCCGACGCAGCGCTTCCAGGTGTTCGGCGGTGGCGTAGCCCTTGTGCGCGGCGAAGCCATATCCGGGGTACTGCTGCTCAAGCACGCCCATTTCGCGGTCTCGGCTGACCTTGGCGAGGATCGAAGCGGCGGCGATCGCCGGCACCTTGGAGTCGCCCTGAACCACGGCGGCGCTGGGCACACCGAGCTTCGGGCAGCGATTGCCGTCGATCAGCGCCAGCTTCGGTCTGATGTCGAGGCCTTCGACCGCGCGCTGCATGGCCAGCATGGTGGCGTGGAGAATGTTCAGGGAATCGATCTCCTCCACCTCGGCGCGGCCGATGCACCAGGCCAGCGCCTTCTCGCGGATCTCGTCGAAGAGCCGCTCGCGACGGGCCTCGCTGAGTTTCTTCGAGTCGTTCAGACCGAGGATCGGCCGCGCCGGATCGAGGATCACCGCGGCGGTGACCACCGCGCCACACAGCGGGCCGCGGCCGACCTCGTCGACACCGGCGACCAGCTCTTCCACCAGGCTGAAATCCAGGCCCATCTGCATCAGCTGCGCTCCACCAGTTGCAACACCGCACTCGCCGCCTCGGCCGAGGCATCGCGGCGCAGCGTGCGGTGAATGGCATCGAAGCTCTCGGTTTGCGCCTCGCCGCCGTCCAGCAACGGCAGGAGCTCGGCGGCCAGCGCTTCGGGCGTCGCCGCGTCCTGCAGCAACTCGGGCACCAACAGGCGACCGGCGAGCAGGTTGGGCAGCGACACGTAGGGACTCCTGACCAGGCGGCTAAGAATTCGATAGGTCAGCGGCGCGACCTTGTAAGCCACCACCATCGGCCGCTTGCACAGCAGCGCCTCGAGGGTCGCGGTGCCCGAGGCGATCAGCACCGCGTCGCAGGCGCCGAGCGCCTCGTGGGACTGACCGTCGAGCAGGCTCAGCGGCAGATCGCGCCCGACCAGCATCTGCTCGAGCTGCGCGCGCCGTTCGGGGCTGGCGCAGGGCAGCACGAACCGCAGGTCGGGACGGCTGGCCAGCAGGCGCTCTGCGGTGTCGAGGAACAGCCCGCCAAGCCGCCCGACTTCACCGCCGCGGCTGCCCGGCAGCAAAGCAATGACCGGCGTTTCGAGGGGAAGCCCTAGCGCCAGCCGCGCCGCGGCGCGGTCGACTTCGAGAGGAATCGCATCGGCCAACGGATGACCGACGAAATGCACCGGAACATGGTGTTCGGTGTAGAAACGCGCCTCGAAGGGGAACAGCGTGAGCATCAGGTCGCAGGCATCACGGATCTTGAACACCCGCTTCTGCCGCCAGGCCCACACCGACGGGCTGACGTAGTGCACGGTACGAATCCCGGCACGACGCAGCTTGAACTCCAGACCGAGGTTGAAGTCCGGCGCATCGATGCCGATCACCACATCCGGGCGCTGCTCGATCAGCGTGGCGACCAGGCGTCGACGACGCGCCAGCAGCTCGGCCAGGCGCCCCAGCACTTCGACCAGGCCCATCACCGCCAGGCGCTCCATGGGGAAATAGGAATTCAGCCCTTCGGCGATCATCCGCGACCCGCCGATACCGATGAATTCGACCTGCGGGTGCCGAGCCTTGAGCGCCTGCATCAAACCGGCGCCGAGAATGTCCCCGGACGCTTCGCCGGCGATCAGGGCGATGCGCAATGGCCTGCTCATGGGATCAGCGGGTGATACCGCGGGTGGACGTCATCACCGAATCGCGGAAGATCGCGACTTCGGGAAACTGCGCGGCGGATTCGGCCAGCTCGGCGAGCGCCTGGTCCACGGTGAGCCCCTGGCGGTAGACCACCTTGTAGGCGCGGCGCAGCGCCTGGATGGCCTCGGCGGAAAAGCCGCGGCGGCGCATACCCTCGAAGTTCATGCTGCGGGCTTCAGCGGGATTGCCGAACACGGTGACGAATGCCGGGACGTCCTTGCCGATCGCCGTGCCCATGCCGGAAAAACTGTGCGCGCCGATGTGGCAGAACTGATGGACCAGGGTGTAGCCGGAGAGGATCGCCCAGTCGTCCATGTGCACGTGCCCGGCCAGCGCGGTGTTGTTGACCAGGATGCAGTGGTTGGCGATCACGCTGTCATGGCCGATGTGGGCATAGGCCATGATCAGGTTGTGGTCGCCGATCGTCGTCTCGGAGCGATCCTGCACGGTGCCGCGGTGGATGGTGACGCCCTCGCGGATCACGTTGTGATCGCCGATCACCAGGCGCGTCGCCTCGCCCTTGTACTTCAGATCGGGCGTGTCTTCGCCGATCGAGGAGAACTGGTAGATGCGGTTGTGCTTGCCAATCCGTGTCGGCCCTTTAAGGATCACATGCGGGCCGATCACGCTTCCCTCGCCAATTTCCACATCGGCGCCGACGATGGACCAGGGGCCGACTTGAACGTCGTCTGCCAGCCTTGCCGTCGGGTCGATGATCGCGCGAGGGTCAATCAAACTCATAACTTGCGTTCCGCACAGATGATTTCGGCCGAGCAGACCGCCTTGTCATCGACGCTGGCCTGGCACTCGAACTTCCAGATGCTGCGTTTGACGCTGAGAAAGCGCGCCTCGAGGATCAACTGGTCACCCGGCAGCACGGGCTGACGGAAACGCAGCTTGTCCGACCCTACGAAGTAATAGAGCGTACCGTCGGCCGGCTTCACGTCGAGCATCTTGAAGCCAAGGATACCGGCGGCCTGGGCCATCGCCTCGATGATCAGCACGCCGGGCATGATCGGGTGCTGCGGGAAGTGCCCGTTGAAGAACGGCTCGTTGATGCTGACATTCTTGTAGGCGCGAATGCGCTTGCCTTCAACATCCAGGTCGACAACCCGGTCCACAAGCAGGAACGGGTAGCGGTGCGGCAGGTATTCGCGAATCTCGTTGATGTCCATCATTTCCGGGGGAGCCTGTATGAGGTGGGGGATGCGCAGAAGCGAATCGATCAGGCTTCTGATGGAGCTTCCCCGCCTGGGGTCACGGACGCCAGGCGCTTTTCCAGTTGCTGTAGGCGGCGCGCCATGTCGTCGAGCTGACGAATCCGCGCTGCGCTCTTCTTCCACTCGCCAGCCGGCTGCATCGCCGTGCCCGACGAGTATGCGCCCGGCTCGGTGATGGAGCGGGTGACCATGGTCATTCCGGTGACGAAAACGTTATCGCAAACCTCGATGTGGCCGACCATGCCGACGCCACCGGCGATCATGCAGTGGCTGCCGATCTTGGTGCTGCCGGAAATTCCGACGCAACCGGCCATCGCGGTGTGATCGCCGATCTGCACGTTGTGCGCAACCATGATCTGGTTGTCCAGCTTCACGCCATTGCCGATCAGAGTGTCCGCCAGAGCGCCGCGGTCGATCGTGGTGTTGGCCCCGATCTCCACGTCGTCACCGATGCTCACGCCGCCAATCTGCGCGATCTTCTGCCAGACGCCCTTCTGGTTGGCGAAGCCGAAGCCCTCGCCACCGATCACCGCGCCCGACTGGATGACCACCCGCTCGCCGATGCGCACGTCGTGATAGAGCGTGACGCGCGGAGCCAGCCAGCCACCCGCACCGACCACGCTGCGCGCCCCGATGAAGCAGTGCGCGCCAATGCTAGTTCCCGCGGCGATACGCGCGCCGCTCTCGATCACGGCGTAGGCGCCCACCGTGGCCCCGGCTTCCACCACGGCATCGGCGGCGACCACGGCGGTCGGATGCACGCCGGCAGGTGCCTGCGGCTTGCGGTCGAACAGGTGCGAGAGTTGCGCGTACGCCAGGTACGGATCGGCCACCAGCAGCGCATCGCCGGAGAAACCTTCGGCATCGGCGGGCTTGAGTAGCACCGCCGCGGCACGGGTGATCGACAGGTGTTTGCGGTACTGCGGATTGGCCAGGAAGCTCAACTGATCAGGGCCGGCATCCTGTAAGGAGGCCAGCCCTGCGACCGGTTTGTCTGCGGAGCCATGCAAGGTGGCTCCCAGACGCTCAGCCAGCTTGCCGAGCGTGTAGAGGTTGGCCGTCATTTCAGCGCAGCTGGTTCATGCGCTCGATGACCTGGCGGGTGATGTCGTACTGAGGTTTGACATCGATGACCGCACCACGCTCGAACACCAGGTCGAACGCGCCTTTCTTGATCACTTCTTCGACGGCCTGGTCCAGCTTGGGCTTGAGCTGCTTGAGCATCTCGCGGTCGGCAACGGCCTTGGCTTCGTTCAGCTCCTTGGACTGGAACTGGAAGTCACGGGCCTTTTGCTTGAACTCGAGCTCCATGCGCTCGCGCTCGGCGGTCTGTACCTTGTCGCCACCCTTGACCAGTTTGTCCTGGATGTTCTTGGCGTCCGTTTCCAGGGTCTTCAGCTTGGTCAGCTGCGGGCCGAATTTCTTCTCGGCATCCACGGCGTACTTCTTGGCTGCGTCGGATTCGAGTAGCGCCATCTGGTAGTTCAGAACCGCGATTTTCATTTCGGCGAAGGCCGGGGTCGCCATGAAAGCGGCGAAGATCAGAACCAGTTGAGTCAACTTACGCACGATGCACTCCAGGTAACACTACGGTTAACAAGTAAAAGTTAGAACGTCTGACCCAGCGAGAACTGGAAGACCTGCATGTCAGCATCATCCGGTTTCTTCACCGGCATCGCCAGGCTGAAGCTCAGCGGACCCATGGCGGTGATCCAGGTCAGGCCCACACCCACGGAGCTGGCCAGATTGCCGAAGTCGATATCGCCACAGCCCTGCGTGTTCATGTACTGCGTGGATGCAGTCTTGGTGGGGCACTTGGTCAGGAACACGTTACCGACGTCCCAGAACAATGCGGTGCGCAGCGAACGCTGGTCCTTGACGAACGGCAGCGGGAAGAGAATCTCCGCACCGCCCTGGATCAGGACGTTACCACCATACGCTTCCGGACTGTCGTCGTCGGTATAGCGGCCATCGGGACCGGGCGTACCGTCAGTGCGTATGGAGCCGTCGGCATTACGCGCAACGCTGGGCGTGCTGCGCGGGCCCAGGGTGCTGTCCTCGAAACCGCGTACGGAGTTGAAACCACCCGCGTAGTAGTTCTCGTAGAACGGCAGGCCCGAGGTGGAACCGTAGCCATCGCCATAGCCCAGCTCGGTATGCAGGCGCATGGTGTAGTTGGTGGTGATCGGCTTGAACCATTGGGCGCGGTAGTCGATCTTGTAGAACGACAGGTCGCTGCCCGGCAGGGTCGTCTCGAAGGTCAGGCTCTGCGAGTGGCCACGAGTCGCTAGGGTGCCGCGGTTGAGGGTCGACTCGGACCAGCCGATGGAACCCTTGACGTTGAGGAAGTTGTCACCCTCGTTCTCGAGGAACGAAAGGATCTCGTCGACGGTGTAGCGGCCGGTATCCAGGCTGTCCTGCTGCACGGTCAGGCCGTAGGTCAGGCGCGAAGTCTCGCTGATCGGGTATCCGATGTTCACGCCGGCGCCCAGGCTGTCGACCGAGTAGCTCGACACGTCGACGTCGAGCTCGTCGTAGTCGGTGGTGCGGTAGAAGGCGTTGTAGCCCAGGCTCACGCCATCGGCGGTCCAGTAGGGATCGACGAAGCCGAAGTTGTAGCGGGTCTGGTACTCGCTGCGGGTCAAGCCGATGCTGACCTTGTTACCGGTACCGAGGAAGTTGTTCTGGCTGATCGAACCACCGAGGATCAGGCCGGCGTTCTGCGCAAAACCGACGCTGGCGGTGATCGAGCCAGACGGCTGCTCTTCCACGGAATAGTTGACGTCGATCTGGTCGTCGACACCCGGAACCTGCGGGGTTTCGACGTTGACCTCCTTGAAGAAGCCCAGACGATCGAGACGTGTCTTCGACTGGTCGATCAGGTAGGTCGAAGCCCAGCCGCCTTCCATCTGGCGCATTTCACGACGCAACACTTCGTCTTCGGTCTTGGTGTTGCCACGGAAGTTGATGCGGTTGACGTAGGCGCGCTTGCCCGGATCGACGGCGAAGGTGATCGAGACGGTGTGGTCCTCATCATGCGCCTGCGGCACGCCGTTGACGTTGGCGAAGGTGTAGCCCTCGTTACCCAGCCGGCGGGTGATCAGCTCGGACGTGGTGGTCATGATCTTGCGCGAGAACACCTGGCCCGGCTTGACCAGCAGCAGCGACTTGACGTCCTCCTCGGGCACCTTGAGGTCACCGGAGAGTTTCACCTCGCGGATGCTGTACTTCTGGCCTTCGTCGACGTTGACGGTGATGTAGACGTGTTTCTTGTCCGGCGTGATGGACACCTGGGTGGAAGAGATATCCATGTTGATGTAGCCGCGGTCCAGGTAATAGGAACGCAGGCGCTCGAGGTCACCGGAGAGTTTTTCGCGGGCGTACTTGTCGTCGTTCTTGAAGAACGACAGCCAGTTGCTGGTCTTCAGTTCGAACAGGTCGGACAGGTCCTCGTCGGAGAACACCGTGTTGCCGACCACGTTGATGTGCTGGATCGCGGCGACCGTGCCTTCGTTGATGTCGATCTTCAGCGACACGCGGTTGCGCGGCTGGGGAATCACCTCGGTCTTGATCTCGGCCGAGTAGCGGCCCTGGGCAACGTACTGGCGCTGCAGTTCGTTGCGCACACCTTCGAGCGTGGCACGCTGGAAAATCTCGCCCTCGGAGAGGCCGGACTGATTCAGCCCCTTCATCAGATCGTCGGTGGAGATCGCTTTGTTGCCTTCGATCTCGATACCGGAAATCGAGGGGCGCTCGACCACGTTGATTACCAGCACCTCGCCGTCACGGCCGAGCTGGATATCCTGAAAGAAACCGGTTTTGAACAGGGCTCGTGTGGCCTCCACCAGACGACGGTCATCGACCGGATCGCCGACGTTCAGCGGCAAGGCACCAAAGACGCTGCCGGCGGAGACCCGCTGCAGGCCGTTGACGCGGATATCGGAGATGGTGAAGGACTCGGCGTGAACCTCGGCAATCATGAGTGCGGCAAGCACCGCAGTTAGGAGCAGGCGTTTCATGAAGTCCTTGTTTTCCAACTGGTAATAATGAATCTGCCGCAATCAGCGGCAGATTCGAAAATTCAGCGACGCGTCACAGGCGACCAATGTCGTTGATCAAGGCGAGCAGCATAACGCCGACGACCAAGCTGATACCGATCTGCACTCCCCAGCCCTGGACCCGCTCGGACAAGGGACGCCCGCGCGTCCACTCGATCAGATAGAAAAGCAGGTGTCCACCATCGAGGACAGGGATCGGCAAAAGATTGAGAACCCCCAAGCTTATGCTCAGGTAGGCGAGGAAATTCAGGAAGTCCCCAACACCCGACTGGGCCGAAGCGCCGGCCACTTTAGCAATGGTTATCGGCCCGCTCAAGTTTTTTACCGAGAGTTCGCCGAAGAGCATTTTCTTTAGCGAGTCGAGGGTTAGGACGCTCATCGTCCAGGTTCGCTGGAGCCCCTGGCCTACCGCATCGAGCGGGCCGTAGCTGACTTCGCGAAGCATGTCCGCCGGCCATTCGCCGCCCTTCACGCCCGCGCCAAGATAGCCGCTGCGTGCCTCGCCTTCGCCGCGCGCGCCCAGGGTAACCGGCACGTCAAGGCGCTGACCGTCGCGCTCGATGGCGAAGCTGACCGCCTCGCCCGGATGCGCGCGCACCTTGTCCACGACCTGCTGCCAGTCGTCGATGGGTTCGTCATTCAGCGCAAGCAGGCGATCACCCGCCTTCAACCCGGCCGCCTGGGCAGGACCTTCCGGATCGAACTGCGCCAGCAGCGGCGGCAACGCCGGGCGCCAAGGACGAATCCCAAGCGACCCCAGCGGGTCCGGCTCGTCGGCGCCTTTCAGCCAACGGGCGAGGGCCAACTGATGCATCTGCTCGGCACTGCCGTCATCGACGCGGGTGACGATATCCAGGACGCCACTCTCACCGAGGCGACGCACCAGTTGCAGGTTGACCTGCGACCAACCCACCACCGGGTCGCCGTCGATGGCGACGATCTCCTGCCCGGCAGCCAGCCCGGCCTTCGCCGCCAGGCTGCCTTCCTCGACATGCCCGATGACCGGACGCACCTGCTGCGAGCCGAGCATGGCCAGCACCCAGAAGAACAGCAGCGCGAGAAGGAAGTTGGCGATCGGGCCGGCGGCGACGATGGCGATGCGCTGACGAACCGGCTTGCGGTTGAAGGACTCGTCGAGCAGTTCGGCGGGCACTTCGCCCTCGCGCTCATCGAGCATCTTGACGTAGCCGCCGAGAGGAATCGCGGCGACCACGAACTCGGTCCCATGGCGGTCGTGCCAGCGCAGCAACGGCGTGCCGAAGCCCACCGAGAAGCGCAGCACCTTGACGCCGCAGCGCCGGGCCACCCAGAAATGGCCGAACTCATGGAAGGTCACCAGCACGCCAAGGGCGACCAGCGTACCGAGGATCATATACAGCGCATTCATCGACTTGCTCCGGGGCGCCTGCGGTCGACCGCTGCGCCAGGTTCGGGATATCGGCTACCGCCCGTGGCGTTGCAACCACTGCTGAGCCAGGCCCCGCGCAGCGTCGTCGGCGGCGAGAACCGTATCGAGGCTATCCGCAGCGACCACCGGCTCGGCATCCAGCACGGCCTCGATCATACCCGCGATTTCGTTGAAGCGAACGCGCCGTTCGAGAAAGGCCGCGACCGCCACTTCGTTCGCGGCGTTCAGCATGGCGGGCGCGGTACCGCCCGCTTCGGCGCACTGGCGGGCCAGTCGCAGACAGGGGAAACGTTCCTCGTCGGGACGCTGGAAGTCGAGGCGGCCGATGGCGAAGAGATCGAGCGGCGATACTCCGGAGTCGATCCGCTCCGGCCAGGCCAGGGCGTGGGCGATGGGTGTACGCATGTCGGGATTGCCCAGTTGGGCGAGCACCGAACCGTCGACATAATCGACCAGCGAGTGGATGACGCTCTGCGGATGGATCACGACCTCGACCTGCGCCGGAAGCGCGTCGAACAGCCAGCAGGCTTCGATCAGCTCCAGCCCCTTGTTCATCATGCTCGCCGAATCTACGGAAATCTTCCGCCCCATCGACCAGTTCGGATGGCTGCAGGCCTGCTCGGGGCTGACGTCCGACAGCGCCTCCAGCGGCGTTTCGCGGAACGGTCCGCCGGAGGCGGTCAGCAGAATGCGCCGCACGCCGACCGGCGCCAGCCCCTTGGCATAGTTGCCGGGCAGGCACTGGAAGATCGCGTTGTGCTCACTGTCGATCGGCAGCAGCACCGAGCCGCTGCGGCGCACGGCCTGCATGAACAGCGCGCCGGACATGACCAGTGCTTCCTTGTTCGCCAGCAGCACCCGCTTGCCCGCTTCCACCGCGGCCAGCGTCGGTTCCAGGCCGGCCGCGCCGACGATGGCCGCCATCAGCGTGTCGACGTCGGGATGCTTGGCCACCTCGCAAAGCCCCGGCTTGCCGGCGAGCACGCGAATATCCAGGCCGGCCGTCAGCAGACGCTCCTGCAAACGCCGCGCCGCGACGTCCGTCGGCACCACGGCGAAGCGGGGTCGATGGCGCAGGCAAAGCGCTTCCAGCTCGTCAAGACGACTGAATGCAGTCAGCGCGAAGACCTGATAACGCTCGGGATGCCGGGCGATGACGTCGAGGGTGCTGAGGCCGATGGAACCAGTGGCGCCGAGTACGGTAATGCGCTGCGCCTGGCTCACGGCGTGGCCCAGCCGGCGACCCAGAGCAACACGGCGAAGGTTGGCAGAGCGGCGGTCAGGCTGTCGATGCGGTCGAGCACGCCGCCATGACCGGGCAGCAGGTTGCTGCTGTCCTTGAGGCCGGACTGGCGCTTGAACATGCTTTCGGTGAGGTCACCCACCACGGAGATCGCCACGACCACCGCTGCGCCAGCCAGCGCCGGCAGCAGCGTGGTCGCGCCCCAGCCACGGAACAGGCCGACGATGAGCGTGATCAGCAGGCTGGCGAGCAGACCGCCGAAGAAGCCTTCCCAGCTTTTCCCGGGACTCACGCGCGGCGCGAGCTTGTGCCGGCCGAAACGCCGGCCCGCAAAATAGGCACCGATGTCGGCGCCCCAGACCAGCACCATCACCGCGAGAATCAGCCAGTTGCCCAGCGGCAACTGCTTGAGCAGCATCAGGCCCTGCCAGGCCGGCAGCAGAATGAGCAGGCCGATGAGCAGACGCGCCGGCAATCCGCTCCAGAAGCGTGCGCTGTTCGGATAGCCGATCACCAGCAACACCGCGGCCGCCCACCAGAGCATCGCCAGCACCAGCAGCACACCCGCCAACGCCGGCAGCAGATAGAGCGCGGAGAGCAGCACCGCCACCACGACGGCGTAGCCCACGCGCTGTGACTGCGCGACCAGCCCGATCAGACGCGCCCACTCCCAGGCTCCAAGGCAGACCACCACACCGATGAACAGTGCGAAGGCTCCCGCTTCGAGGAGGAAGAACCCACAGAGGGCGATGGGCAGCAGAATCAGCGCGGTGATGATCCGTTGTTTCAGCATTGAGCCGGTACCTCGGCCGCCATGACCTGCTCGCTGGTCTTGCCGAAGCGGCGCTGGCGGGTGGCGAAATCGGCCAGCGCATTGCGCATGGCCTCGTGTTTGAAGTCGGGCCAGAACAGGTCGGAGAAGTACAGCTCGGCATAGGCCAGTTGCCAGAGCAGGAAGTTGCTGATGCGGTGCTCGCCGCCGGTGCGGATGCACAGGTCCGGCAACGGCATGTCACCGGTCGCCAGGTGGCCCTGCAACATGGCCGCGGAGATGTCCTCGGGGAGCAGACGACCGCCCTGCACCTCGCGCGCCAGGCGCTGGGTGGCCTGGACGATGTCCCACTGGCCGCCGTAGTTGGCCGCGACCTGCAGGACGAAGCGCGTGTGCCGCTCGGTGAGCGCTTCGACTTCGCGCATCGACGCCTGCAGTTCAGGATGGAAGCGCGAGCGGTCGCCGATGATCTTCAGGCGGATGCCGTTGTCGTTGAGTCGCCTGGCCTCGCGACGCAGCGCACCGAGGAAAAGCTCCATCAGCGCGCCCACCTCTTCGGCAGGGCGTTGCCAGTTCTCGCTGGAAAAGGCGAACAACGTCAGCACTTCCACACCTTCGTCGGCGCAGACCTCGATCACCGCGCGCACGGCGTCGACACCGGCCTTGTGCCCGGCGACGCCCGGCAACAGGCGGCGCTTCGCCCAACGGTTGTTGCCGTCCATGATGATCGCGACATGACGCGGTACCACGGCGCCCTGCCCGACTTGCTTGGTCTTCTCCATGAGCGCGGCCCCGGCTGACCTCACACGGCCATCAGATCGGTTTCTTTCGCTTCCAGCGCCTTGTCCACCAGGGCGACGAACTTGTCGGTGAGCTTCTGCACTTCATCGGCGGCACGACGTTCGTCGTCTTCGCTGATTTCCTTTTCCTTCGACAGGTCCTTGAGCTGCGCCAGCGCGTCGCGACGGATGTTGCGCACGGCGACCCGGGCGTTCTCCGCCTCGGCACGCGCCTGCTTGGTGTAGCCCTTGCGGGTTTCCTCGGTCAACGCGGGCATCGGCACGCGAATCACGGTACCGGCGTTGGACGGGTTCAGGCCCAGGTCGGAAGTCAGGATGGCCTTTTCCACCGCGGCGATCATGTTCTTGTCGAACACGCTCAGCTTGAGGGTGCGGGAGTCTTCGACGGAAACGCTGGCGACCTGGTTCAACGGCACCAGGTCACCGTAGGCCGGCACGCGGACGCCACCGAGGATGTCGGGATGGGCGCGACCGGTACGGATCTTGGCGAACGCGTGATCCAGCGATTCCAGGGTTTTCTGCATGCGCTCCTGCGCGTCTTTCTTGATCTCGTTGATCATTCGTTCGACTCCTCGATCAGGGTACCTTCGGCGCCGCCTACGACGATGTTCAGCAGAGCGCCGGGCTTGTTCATGTTGAAGACACGCAGCGGCATGTTGTGGTCGCGGCACAGGCAGATCGCGGTCAGGTCCATCACGGCGAGCTTGCGGTCGAGCACGGCATCATAAGTCAGCCGGTCGAACTTCTCCGCATGCGGGTCCTTGAACGGATCGGCGGTGTAGACGCCATCGACCTTGGTGGCCTTGAGCACCACATCGGCATCGATTTCGATGGCGCGCAGGCAGGCGGCAGAGTCGGTGGTGAAGAACGGGTTACCGGTGCCGGCGGAGAAGATCACCACTTCACCGGACTTCAGGTGACGCATGGCCTTGCGGCGGTCATAGTGGTCGGTGACACCGACCATGGAGATGGCCGACATGACCAGCGCGGGGATGTTCGAGCGCTCGAGGGCGTCGCGCATCGCCAGGGAATTCATCACGGTGGCCAGCATGCCCATGTGGTCGCCGGTGACCCGATCCATGCCGGCAGCGGACAGTGCCGCCCCGCGGAACAGGTTGCCCCCGCCGATAACCAGGCCGACCTGAACGCCGATGCCGACCAGTTGACCGACTTCCAGCGCCATGCGGTCGAGTACTTTCGGGTCGATGCCGAAGTCTTCCGAACCCATCAGGGCTTCGCCGCTTAACTTGAGCAGAATCCGTTTATAGCGAGGTTGACGACCACTCACCTGCTGAGCCATTTGCGTTTCTCTCCTGCGGCGTTGAGGTTTTCGGCCCCTCGGGGGCCTGCGTATTGCGCTTGGACAGCGCCTCGCTCACGAGTTGCAGCGGAGCGCCAGAAACTTTCGCCGGGCCTGTGGAAACCCGGCCAAACACTGCCCCCAGTTTGACGAAAAGGCCGCACGCGTGAACGGGCAGCCTCTTCGGGGCGACACAGTGTATACCGACTTATTGCTTGGTCGCGGCGACCTGGGCAGCAACTTCGGCAGCGAAGTCGACTTCGGCACGTTCGATGCCTTCACCTACTTCGTAACGAACGAAGGACACCACTTCTGCACCGGCTTTCTTGGCCAGATCGCCGACCTTGATTTCCGGGTCCTTGACGAACGCCTGCTCGACCAGGCTGGCTTCGGCGAGGAACTTGTTGATACGGCCCTTGACCATGTTCTCGACGATGTTTTCCGGCTTGCCGGCGATCTTGTCGGCGTTCAGCGCCAGGAAGATTTCCTTTTCCTTGGCCACGGCTTCTTCGGAAACCTGCGACGGGCTGACGAACTGCGGGTTGCTCGCCGCGACGTGCATGGCGATTTCCTTGGCCAGTTCGGCGTTGCCACCCTTCAGGGTAACCAGTACGCCGATGCGGTGGCCGTGCAGGTAGGCACCGACGACATCGCCTTCGACGCGGGTCAGGCGACGAATGTTGACGTTCTCGCCGACCTTGGCAACCAGCGCCTCGCGAGCGGATTCCTGAGCGGCGACCAGCGGAGCGGCGTCGGACAGTTTCTCGGCGAAGGCTTTTTCCAGGCTGGCGGAGACGAAGTTCTTGAAGTCGTCCTGCAGGGCGAGGAAGTCGGTCTGCGAGTTGACTTCGATGATCACGGCGGACTTGTTGTCATCGGCCACTTTGACGGCGATGGAGCCTTCAGCGGCGATGTTGCCGGCTTTCTTGGCGGCCTTGATGGCGCCCGCGGCACGCATGTCGTCGATCGCTTTCTCGATGTCGCCGCCGGCGGCGGTCAGCGCCTTCTTGCAATCCATCATGCCTTGGCCAGTACGCTCGCGCAGTTCTTTAACCAGGGCTGCAGTGATTTCTGCCATGTTCTTGATCCTCTAGAAAGGTCTTCAACCATTCCACCCGATACGGATGACAACCGGGTGATCGATTCTGAGGTGGCAAAAAGGGGGCCTAGCCCCCTTTCTGCGCACCGGGTGACGCTGGCGTCGGCTTATCAGCCTTCGGCGGCCTCGGGAGCAGCTTCTTCGACGAACTCGTCGGCGCCGCCCTGGGCGTTCTGACGGCCTTGCAGCACGGCGTCGGCCATGGCGCCGAGGTACAGCTGAACGGCACGGATGGCGTCGTCGTTACCTGGGATGATGTAGTCAACGCCTTCCGGGCTGCTGTTGGTATCGACGATGCCGATGACCGGGATACCGAGCTTGTTGGCTTCGGTGATCGCGATGCGCTCGTGGTCGACGTCGACGACGAACAGTGCGTCCGGCAGGCCGCCCATGTCCTTGATGCCGCCCAGGCTGCGGTCCAGTTTTTCCAGATCGCGCGAACGCATCAGGGCTTCTTTCTTGGTCAGCTTGGCGAAGGTGCCGTCCTGGGACTGGGTTTCCAGTTCGCGCAGGCGCTTGATCGAGGCGCGGATGGTCTTGTAGTTGGTGAGCATGCCGCCCAACCAGCGGTGGTCGACGAACGGCGAGCCGCAACGGGCCGCTTCTTCGCGAACGATCTTGCCGGCGGAACGCTTGGTGCCGACGAACAGGATCTTGTTCTTGCCTGCGGACAGCTTCTCAACGAAAGCCAGGGCTTCGTTGAACATCGGCAGGGTTTTTTCCAGGTTGATGATGTGAATCTTGTTACGCGAGCCGAAAATGTACTTGCCCATTTTCGGGTTCCAGTAACGGGTCTGGTGGCCGAAGTGCACACCGGCCTTCAGCATGTCGCGCATGTTGACTTGAGACATTTCTATTCCTCGATAGTCGGGTTAGGCCTCCACGCATCCCAATATCCAACCCTTGCGGGCACCCAGGATATCGTGTCGATACGTGTGTGGGGTTCAAGCTCTTCGGACTGCATGCCCGTAAAAGCGGCGCGTTTTATACCACAAGGTGGCGCGAGCCGAAAGGAAAACCGCTGCCTGCACACCGGCTTTTCGCTGCCGGTTATGGGCGGCGGGCTCGAACTGGTAGAATCGTGCCTTTATTTGCCTTGTGCCAGAGAGCCCCAATGACCGTCACCATAAAGACGCCCGAGGAAATCGAAAAAATGCGCGTAGCCGGCCGCCTGGCCGCCGACGTGCTGGAAATGCTCGGCGAGCACGTGCGCGTGGGCGTGACCACCGAAGAGCTGGACCGCATCTGCCACGACTACATCGTCAACGTGCAGGACGCGATCCCCGCGCCGCTCAACTACAAGGGCTACCCCAAGTCGATCTGCACCTCGATCAACCAGGTGGTATGCCACGGCATTCCCAACGAGAAGCCGCTCAAGGATGGCGACATCGTCAACATCGACATCACCGTGATCAAGGACGGCTACCACGGCGACACCAGCAAGATGTTCCTGGTCGGGAAGACACCGGAGTGGGCCGAGCGCCTCTGCCGGGTCACCCAGGAATGCCTCTATAAAGGCATCCAGCTGGTCCGTCCCGGCGCGCACTTGGGCGACATCGGCGAGGTGATCCAGAAGCATGCCGAGAAGCAGGGCTACTCGGTGGTCCGCGAATACTGCGGGCATGGCATCGGCAAGGTGTTCCATGAAGAGCCGCAGGTGGTCCATTACGGTCGCGCCGGCACCGGCATGGAGCTGCGCGAAGGGATGACCTTCACCATCGAGCCGATGATCAACCAGGGCCGCGCGGAAACCCGCCTGCTCGGCGACGGCTGGACGGCCATCACCAAGGACCGCAAGCTGTCCGCGCAGTGGGAACACACCATCCTGGTCACCGCCGATGGCTACGAGATCCTCACCCTGCGCAGCGACGACACCATAGCGCGCACCCCGGCCTGACGGGCCGGGAACCGCACCGAACGCATTCCCGCACCGGAGAGCCCCAGGCATGCCGCAGATGGACCCCGAGCTGTTCGACCGCGGCCAGTTCCAGGCCGAACTGGCCCTTAAATCCAGCCCGATCCCGGCCTTCAAGAAGGCCATCCGCCAGGCCCGCGAAGTGCTCGACGAGCGCTTCGCCAGCGGCCGCGACATCCGTCGCCTGGTGGAGGACCGTGCCTGGTTCGTCGACCAGATCCTGCATGAAGCCTGGGTTCGCTTCGACTGGAGCGAGGACGCCGACATCGCGCTGGTGGCGGTCGGCGGCTATGGGCGTGGCGAGCTGCACCCGTACTCGGACATCGACCTGCTGATCCTGCTGGACAACGCCGACCACGAGATCTTCCGCACGCCGATCGAGGCCTTCCTCACCCTGCTCTGGGACATCGGCCTGGAAGTCGGCCAGAGCGTGCGCTCGGTGGAGGAATGCGCGGAAGAAGCCCGCGCCGACCTCACGGTGATCACCAACCTGATGGAAAGCCGCACCATCGCCGGCCCGGAGCGCCTGCGCCAGCGGATGATCGAGGTCACCAGCTCGCAGCGCATGTGGCCGAGCCTGCAGTTCTTCCTGGCCAAGCGCGAGGAACAGGCCAAGCGTCACGCCAAGTACAACGACACCGAATACAACCTCGAACCCAACGTGAAGGGCTCGCCTGGCGGCCTGCGCGACATCCAGACCATCCTCTGGATCGCCCGCCGGCAGTTCGGCACGCTGAACCTGCACGCGATGGTCGGCCAGGGCTTCCTCATCGAAAGCGAGTATTCCCTGCTCGCCTCTTCCCAGGAGTTCCTCTGGAAGGTCCGCTACGCCCTGCACATGCTCGCCGGGCGCGCCGAGGACCGTCTGCTGTTCGACCACCAGCGGCGCATCGCCGGGCTGCTCGGCTTCGAGGAGACCGACGCCAAGCTCGCCGTCGAACGCTTCATGCAGAAGTACTACCGGGTGGTGATGGGCATCGCCGAGCTGAACGACCTGATCAACCAACACTTCGAGGAAGTCATCCTCAGCACCGGCAAGATCTGCCAGCTCAAGCCGCTGAACAGCCGTTTCCAGCTGCGCGACGGCTACATCGAGGCGAGCAACCCGAACGTCTTCAAGCGCACCCCGTTCGCCATCCTGGAAATCTTCGTGCTGATGGCCCAGCACCCGGAAATCAAGGGGGTTCGCGCCGACACCATCCGCCTGCTGCGCGACCACCGGCACCTGATCGACGACGAGTTCCGCAGCGATATCCGCAACACCAGCCTGTTCATCGAACTGTTCAAGTCCAGCCAGGGCATCCACCGCAACCTGCGGCGGATGAACCGCTACGGCATCCTCGGGCGCTACCTGCCGGAATTCGGCCACATCGTCGGGCAGATGCAGCACGACCTGTTCCACATCTATACGGTGGACGCGCACACGCTGAACCTGATCAAGCACCTGCGCAAACTGCGCCGCCCGGAGCTGGCGGAGAGGTTTCCGCTGGCCAGCAAGGTCATCGACAAGCTGCCCAAACCCGAGCTGATCTACCTCGCCGGGCTCTACCACGACATCGGCAAGGGGCGCGGCGGTGACCATTCGGCGCTGGGCGCGCTGGACGCCGAGGCGTTCGCCCACCGCCACCACCTGCCGGCATGGGATACACGGCTGATCGTCTGGCTGGTGCAGAACCACCTGACCATGTCGACCACCGCCCAGCGCAAGGACCTCTCCGACCCGCAGGTGATCTTCGATTTCGCCCAGTTGGTCGGCGACCAAACGCACCTCGACTACCTCTACGTGCTCACCGTCGCCGACATCAACGCGACCAACCCGAGCCTGTGGAACTCCTGGCGCGCCAGCCTGCTGCGCCAGCTCTACACCGAGACCAAGCGCGCGCTGCTGCGCGGCCTGGAAAACCCGCTGGACCGCGAAGAGCAGATCCGCCAGACGCAAAGCGCCGCGCTGGACATCCTCGCCCGCGCCGGCATCGACCCGGACGACGCCGAGCAGCTCTGGTCGCAACTGGGCGACGACTACTTCCTGCGCCACACCGCCGGCGACGTGGCCTGGCACACCGAGGCGATCATCCAGCACCCGGCCAGCGACGGCCCGCTGGTGCTGATCCGCGAGACCGCCCAGCGCGACGTCGAAGGTGCCACGCAGATCTTCATCTACGCGCCCGACCAGCACGACTTCTTCGCCGTGACCGTGGCCGCGATGGACCAGCTCAACCTGAACATCCACGACGCGCGGATCATCACCTCGACCAGCCAGTTCACCCTCGACACCTACATCGTGCTCGACGCCGACGGCGGCAGCATCGGCGACAACCCGGAGCGCATCCGCGAAATCCGCGCCGGGCTGATCGATACGCTGAAGAACCCCGACGATTACCCGTCGATCATCCAGCGCCGGGTGCCGCGCCAGCTCAAGCACTTCGCCTTCGCTCCGCGCCTGACCATCCACAACGATGCGCAGCGCCCGGTGACCGTGCTCGACCTGACCGCTCCGGACCGCCCCGGCCTGCTGGCGCGGATCGGCAAGATCTTCCTCGACTTCGACCTGTCCCTGCAGAACGCCAAGATCACCACCCTTGGCGAGCGCGTGGAGGACGTGTTCTTCGTCACGGACGCGGCCAACCAGCCGCTCTCCGACCCGCAGCTGTGCGCGCGCCTGCAGCAGGCGATCGTCCAGCAACTCTCCGACGCCGACAGCACAGTCGCGCCGGGACGCATCAGCATCTGAAACCGCCGGCAGGCCTGCCGCCACGAGACCGCCTTCGCATGAACAACGCCCTCGACACCCTGCAACCCTACCCCTTCGAAAAACTGCGGGCGCTGCTCGCAGGCGTGCAGCCGGCGGCCGGCAAGTCGCCGATCGCGCTGTCCATCGGCGAGCCCAAGCATGCCTCGCCGGCGTTCGTCGCCCAGGCGCTGAGCGACAACCTGGCGCAACTGGCGGTGTACCCGACGACGCTGGGCATTCCGGCCCTGCGCGAAGCCATCGCCGGCTGGTGCCAGCGCCGCTTCGGCGTGCCCGAAGGCTGGCTGGACGCGGCGCGCCATGTACTGCCGGTGAACGGCACGCGCGAGGCGCTGTTCGCCTTCACCCAGACGGTGGTCGAGCGCAGCGCCAACGGCCTGGTGGTCAGCCCGAACCCGTTCTATCAGATCTACGAGGGCGCGGCGCTGCTCGCCGGGGCCACGCCGCACTACCTGCCGTGCCTGGCGGAAAACGGCTTCAACCCGGCTTTCGACGCGGTGCCTACAGAGGTCTGGCAGCGCACGCAGATTCTCTTCCTCTGCTCGCCGGGCAACCCGACCGGCGCGCTGGTGCCGGTGGAGACGCTGAAGAAGCTCATCGCACTGGCCGATGAGCACGACTTCGTGATCGCCGCCGACGAGTGCTACAGCGAGCTGTACTTCGACGAGGAAAACCCGCCGCCGGGCCTGCTCAGCGCCTGCGCCGAACTGGGCCGCAGCGATTTCAGACGCTGCGTGGTGTTCCACAGTCTGTCCAAGCGCTCCAACCTGCCGGGTCTGCGCTCGGGCTTCGTCGCTGGCGACGCGGACATCCTCAAGGCGTTCCTGCTCTATCGCACCTACCACGGCTGCGCGATGCCGGTACAGACGCAACTAGCCAGCGTGGCGGCATGGGGCGACGAAGCCCACGTGCGTGCCAACCGCGACCTGTACCGGGCGAAATACGACGCCGTGCTGGACATCCTCGAGCCGGTGCTGGACGTGCAGCGCCCGGACGGCGGCTTCTACCTGTGGGCGAAAACGCCAATGGACGATGCCGCGTTCACCCGGGCGCTGTTCGCCGAGGAGCACGTCACCGTAGTGCCGGGCTCCTACCTGTCGCGCGAGGTGGACGGCTTCAACCCCGGCGCCGGCCGCGTGCGCATGGCACTGGTCGCGCCGCTGGCCGAATGCGTCGAAGCCGCCGAGCGCATCCGCGCGTTCCTGCAACGGCGCTAGCCTTCCGCAGGGTGCGCCTCAGCCCTGCTGCCACTGCGCCTCGCGAATGTCGAGGTCGCGCAGCAGGCCGCTGACGATCTCGTCGTCGAGCAGGTGTTCGCGGCGCAGGCGGTACAGCTCCAGGCGCTGCGCACGCAGCGCGTGCACACGCAAACGCCCTTCCAGGGCCCGCACCTTGCGGGCGCGCTGGCGGGTCTCCTCGTCGCTGTCGTGGCGATCCAGCTGATCGCGGTATTCGGCCATGATCCGCGCCTTGGTTTCCGCCACCAGCGCGGCGGTCTCGGCGTCCTCGCCCGGCTCTTCCGCCTGCGCCTCCAGCGCACGGATCGCCGCCTCGGCGGTCTTGCGCCAGAGCCGGCGGCGCTCGCGGTCGCGCTCCTCGCCATCGTCCGCAGGCATGCCTCTGAGCAGCAGTGGCAGGCCGATGCTGGCGACCGCCAGCGAGGCGAGGATCACCCCGGCGGCGATGAAGATCAGCAGGTCGCGCTGCGGAAAGTCGCTGCCGTCGCCCAGCACCAACGGCAGTGACATCACGCCGGCCAGGGTCACCGAGCCGCGCACGCCGCCCAGCGACAGCAGCAGCGTGAGGCGTGTCCAGGATTGCCCGGCGAAGGTGCTCGGCCGCCCGCGCCACTGGCGAATCCGCGCGGAAATTCGCCAGTAGGCGTACATCCAAAGGAACCGCAGCGCCATCAGCACGAGGAACACCAGCAGCACGTAGGCGAACAGCTGCGCGACAGTCAGCCAGAGGTCGTCGACGCCACGGGTGACGGCGCTGACGATATCCGGCAGCTGCAACCCCAGGAGCAGGAATACCAGCCCGTTGAAGCTGTACTCCACCATCGCCCAGACGCTGTGGTTGAGCAGCCGCGTGGTGGTTTGCCGCGGCAGCAGGTCCTGGCGGCTCTGCATCATGCCGGCGGCCACGGCGGCGAGGATGCCGGACACGCCGAGGTGCTCGGCGAGCACGTAGGTGGCGAACGGCAGCAATAGCAGGAACACCACATGGGTCGCCGGATCGTCCCAGCCGCGGTCGATCATCCAGCCGCGCAGCCACCCCAGTCCCCAGGCGAGCAGGATACCGACAACGATGCCGCCCGCCGCGACCAGGACGAAATCCAGGCTTGAATCGCCCAGCGAGAACAGCCCGGTCAGCGCCGCCGCCACGGCGAACTTGAAGGCCACCAGGCCGGACGCATCGTTCATCAGCGCCTCGCCCTGCAGGATGTGGTTGAGCGCGCGCGGCAGGCGCCCGTGGGTGATCGCCGCGACTGCCACCGCATCGGTCGGCGACAGCACCGCGGCCAGGGCAAAGGCCGCCGCCCACGGCAGTTCCGGCAACAGCAGGTGGATGAAGGCGCCGGCGCCGAGCACGGTGAACAGCACCAGGCCGAACGCCAGAGTCAGGATCGGCGTGCGCAGCCGCCAGAACTCTCGCTTGGGCATGTGCCAGCCGTCGGCGAATAGCAGCGGCGGTATAAACAGCAACATGAACAGTTCAGGGTCGAGCCTGACGTGCAGGCCGAACGCCGGCAGCGCCAGCAGCCCGCCCGCGGCGATCTGGATCAGCGGAAGGGGAACGGGGACGAACTGCGCGGCCAGGCGGGTCCCGCCGACGACCAGCAGCATGACCAGGATGGTATGGAGCAATTGCATCGAAAACGGTCCTTGGCGGGGCACGCGATGACCCGGAAACGGCTCCGGATCGCGAGGCCCGTGCAACGGGCTCTGACAACCTGCCGGTGATTTCGCGCCATTGCATTGCAGATCGGCGACCGCTCTGATGGCATACTCCCAGGCTCGACAACGTTACCAGACCCACCACGATGAATCGCACCCTGTTCGGAATCAAAGCGTGTGACACGATGAAGAAAGCCCGCAGCTGGCTGGACGAACACGCCGTCAACTATGTTTTCCACGACTACAAAGCCAGCGGCATCGACCGCGCCAGCCTCGAACGCTGGTGCGACGAGCATGGCTGGCAAACCGTGCTGAACCGCGCCGGAACCACGTTTCGCAAGCTGGACGACGCGCAGAAGGCCGATCTCGACCAGGCCCGGGCCATCGACCTGATGCTCGCCCAGCCGTCGATGATCAAGCGCCCGGTACTCGACCTGGGATCGCGCACCCTGGTCGGATTCAAGCCTGAGCTGTACGACGCGGCCCTGAACCACTGACACTTATTCATCACAGAGGCGCAAGGCGCCCTGCCAGACAAAAGGAAATCACCATGTCCTCTACCCTGTTCAGCCTGGCCTTCGGTCTCGGCACGCAGAATCGCAAAGGCGTGTGGCTGGAAGTCTTCTATTCCCAGCCGCTGCTGGCGCCCAGCGCCGAGCTGGTCGCCGCCGTGGCGCCGATCCTCGGTTACGAAGGCGGCAACCAGGCAATCCCCTTCACCAGCAACCAGGCCCGCGAGATGTCGGCCGCGCTGCGCAGCATCGACGCCACGCAGTCCGCACTGCTGACCCGCCTGGCGGAAAGCGCCAACCCGCTGGTCGCCACCCTGCTCGCCGAAGACACCGCGCTCACCTCGACCCCCGAGGCCTACCTCAAGCTGCACCTGCTCTCCCATCGCCTGGTCAAGCCGCACGGGCAGAACCTGAGCGGCATCTTCCCGCTGCTGCCGAACGTCGCCTGGACCAATGCCGGCGCCATCGACCTGAGCGAACTGGCCGAGCGCCAGCTGGAAGCGCGCCTGGTCGGCAAGCTGCTGGAAGTGGTCTCGGTGGACAAGTTCCCGAAAATGACCGACTACGTGGTGCCGAGCGGCGTGCGCATCGCCGACAGCGCCCGCGTGCGCCTGGGCGCCTACATCGGCGAAGGCACCACGGTGATGCACGAGGGCTTCGTCAACTTCAACGCCGGCACCGAAGGTCCGGGGATGATCGAAGGCCGCGTCTCCGCCGGCGTGTTCGTCGGCAAGGGCTCGGACCTCGGCGGCGGCTGCTCGACCATGGGCACCCTGTCCGGTGGCGGCAACATCATCATCTCGGTCGGCGAAGGCTGCCTGATCGGCGCCAACGCCGGCATCGGCATCCCGCTGGGCGACCGCAACATCGTCGAGGCCGGCCTGTACATTACCGCGGGCACCAAGGTCGCCCTGCTGGACGACCAGAACGCCCTGGTCAACGTGGTCAAGGCACGCGACCTGGCTGGTCAGCCGGACCTGCTGTTCCGCCGCAACTCGCGCAACGGCGCGGTGGAATGCAAGACCAACAAGACCGCCATCGAACTGAACGAAGCCCTGCACGCGCACAACTGATGGGTATCGCAGGCTCAACCCATCCTACGAACCTTCCGTAGCAGGCCGCAGGATGGGTCGAGGCGTGCAGCGCCGATACCCATCGCCTGGCAACGATAAAACTCAGGCCGGGCCCATGCCCGGCCTTTCCATTCATGCTCGGCAGACATTTCGCGGTACCGCAGCCATGCCACTGAACTCGCCCTGGCACGCCGACTTTCCCGGCATCCTGGCCCTGCAGGCCGAAGGCCAGACCTACCTGGACAACGCCGCCACCGCGCAGAAGCCGGAGGCCGTGCTCGCTGCGCTGGACGCCTACTACCGCGGCGGCGCGGCCAATGTGCACCGCGCCCAGCATGTGCCCGGCGACCGCGCCACTCGCGCCTTCGAGGCGACCCGGATGAAGGTGGCGAAATGGCTGAATGCAGCCAGCCCCGCGGAAATCGTCTTCACCCGCGGCGCCACCGAGGCGTTCAATCTGCTCGCCTACGGTCTGGAGCACCTGTTCCAGCCAGGCGACGAGATCGCCGTCAGCGCCTTGGAGCACCACGCCAACCTGCTGCCCTGGCAACGGCTGGCGCACCGTCGCGGGCTGAACCTGGTGGTGCTGCCGCTGGACGCCCAGGGCGATATCGACCTCGCTGCGGCGGCCACGCTGATCGGCGCACGCACCCGGCTGCTCGCGGTCAGCCAGTTGTCCAACGTGCTCGGCCGCTGGCAGCCGTTGCCGGAGTTGCTGGCACTGGCCCGCGCGCAGGGCGCCCTCAGCGTGGTCGACGGCGCCCAGGGCGCGGTGCACGGCCGGCATGACCTGCAGGCGCTGGGCTGCGACTTCTACGCGTTCTCCAGCCACAAGCTCTACGGCCCGGAAGGCGTCGGCGTGCTCTACGGTCGCAGCGACGCCCTGGCCTTGCTGCGCCACTGGCAGTTCGGTGGCGAGATGGTCCGCCGGGCCGGATTCCAGGAGGCCGAATTCCATCCGGCGCCCATGGGGTTCGAGGCCGGAACGCCGCCGATTGCCGGCGTGATCGGCCTCGGCGCCGCGCTGGACTACCTGGACGGGCTGGATGAAACGGCCGTCGCCGTCCACGAAGCCGCGCTGCACGCCGAACTGCTGGCTGGCCTCGCCACCCGCGATGGCGTGCGCCTGCTCGGCGCGCCGCGCATCGCCCTGGCCTGCTTCGCCGTCGACGGCGTGCATAACGCCGACCTGGCGCACCTGCTCGGCGAACAGGGCATCGCGGTGCGTGTCGGCAGCCATTGCGCGATGCCGCTGTACGATCGCCTCGGTCTGGCCGGCGCGGTCCGCGTGTCGCTGGCGCTGTACAACGACGGCGAGGACCTGCGGCGTTTCTTCGCCGCCCTCGATGCCGCCCTGGAGCTGCTGCGATGAGCGAATTGCCGCCGCTGGCGCAGCAGGCACTGGACGCGTTCGCCCGGCTTCCGGGTTGGGAGCAGCGCGCGCGCCTGCTGCTGCAGTGGGCCGAACGCCTGGAACCGCTGGACGCGGCCGAACGCAGCGAGGCCAACCGCGTGCACGGCTGCGAGAGCCTGGTCTGGCTGGTGGCGGAGCGCCGCGAACAGGCGCTGCATTTTCGCGCTGCCAGCGATGCGCGCCTGCTGCGTGGCCTGCTGGCGCTTCTGCTGGCTCGCATCGAGGGGCTGGACGGCGCCGCGCTGGCGGCGCTGGACCTCGCCGACTGGTTCGCCCAACTCGGCCTGCAGCGCCAGCTCAGCCCGTCGCGCAGCAACGGGTTGCACGCCGTGCTCAAGCGGATGCGTGAACTGGCTGCAACGCGCTGATCGGGCGCGCCACGGTGCGCATGGCGCACCTACGGGAAGCGTGGGGACGCGGCTGCCGGACGCGCGGGGACGGGCTGCATTTCGTAGGGTGCGCCGCGCGCACTGCGCCTTGTGGTCGCCCGCCCGGAACCCGTTCCCGCCACCCGCAGTCGACTGCTTGAACGCGAGGCAGAGAGCACATGAGCGCAGACATCCGCATTGGCATATCCGGCTGGCGATACGCCCCCTGGCGCGGCGTCTTCTATCCGGAGAAGCTGCGCCAGGACGACGAGCTGCAGTTCGCTTCCCGCGCGGTCGGCAGCATCGAGATCAACGGTTCCTTCTACTCGCTGCAACGCCCGGAAAGCTGGGCGCGCTGGCATGACGAGACGCCCGAGGACTTCGTCTTCAGCGTCAAGGCACCGCGCTACATCACCCACATCCGCCGGCTCGACGATGTCGAAAAGCCGATCGCCAACTTCTTCGCCTCCGGCCTGCTGCGCCTGCAGCGCAAGCTGGGGCCGATCCTCTGGCAGTTCCCGCCGAGCTTCCGCTTCGATGCCGAGCAGTTCGAGGCCTTCCTGCGCCTGTTGCCGCACGACACCGAAAAAGCGCTGCACATCGCCCGCGGGCATGAGCCGCGCATGGAGGGACGCACCCACCTGGCAATCGACGAGCCGCGAAAGATGCGCCACGCGGTGGAGATTCGCCACGCCAGCTTCGAGGATCGCGCCTTCGTCGACATGCTGCGCGAGCACGACGTGGCGCTGGTGGTGGCGGATACCGCGGGCAAGTGGCCGCTGAAGGAGGATGTCACCAGCGACTTCGTCTACCTGCGCCTGCATGGCGAAGAGGAGCTTTACGCCAGCGGCTACACAGACGCGGCGCTGGACGACTGGGCGCGGCGGATGAAGGCCTGGAGCGAAGGCGGCCAGGTGGACGACGCGCGGCTGATCGTCGAGCGCAAGCCTTCGCGCAAGCGGCGCGACCTGTTCTGCTATTTCGACAACGACATCAAGGTCAAGGCGCCCTTCGACGCCGGCAAGCTGGCCGTGCGCCTCGGCCTGACGGGGGCACCGGTGCCGCTGGCCGAACGCGCCGCCGAAGCCGACCGGCTGATCGCCGAACACGGCGGCGCGAAGCGCAACCCGTCGAAGCCGCGCAAACCGAAGAAACCGCGTTAGTCAGTCCGCCGGGCGCACGCGCTGGGTCAGGCCCCGGAGGAAGTTGCGCAGCACCTGATCGCCACATTCGCGATAGTTGTTGTGGCCGGGCTTGCGGAACAGCGCGCTCAGCTCGGCCTTGCCCATGGGCAGCTCGGCGGCTTCGAGAATGGCGTGCATGTCCTCGTCGCGCAGCTCGAAGGCCACGCGGAGCTTCTTCAGGATGGCGTTGTTGGTGATGCGTTTTTCCACCGGGAGGCGCGGCCGGCTGTCGTCCTTGCCGCGTTTGTAGAACACCAGGCCGTCGAGGAAGTGCGCCATGACTTCGTCGCTGCAGGGCTGGAAGCCTTCCTCGTCATCCTTCCTCAGGTAGGCGGCCATGTCCTCGATGCTGACCCTGTAATCGGCCAACTGGCAGATCTTCACGAGCTTGGGCTCGCTGACATCCAGCATGTAGCGCAGGCTGCGCAGCACATCGTTATTCATCATCGCAGGGGTCTCGTGGAAGCCCGCGCCGCAGGCACGGCGCGGTAGTGAAGCGAAAAGGCTGGCGATTATACGGCCGCGGCGCAGTCGGCGCCGAGAAGGCTCATTCGAGGCGCGTCTGCCGCTCGGCGGGGCGCCGCGCGCCGGCCACCAGCTTGTCCACCGCCTTGGCCGCGGCGGCCATGCCGAAGCTGGCGGTGACCATCATCACCGCACCGAAACCGCCGGCGCAGTCGAGCCTCACGCCCTCGCCGACGAACGCCTTGGACTGGCAGACCGTGCCGTCCGGCGCCGGGTAGCGCAGCTGCTCGGTGGAGAACACGCAGGGCACGCTGTAGTTGCGTCCCGGCGTGCGCGAGAAGGCGTAGTCGCGGCGCAGGGTCGATCGCACCTTGGCCGCCAGCGGATCGTTGAAGGTCTTGTTCAGGTCGGCGACCTGGATCTGCGTCGGGTCGATCTGCCCGCCGGCACCGCCGGTGGTGACGATCTGGATCTTGCGTCGCTTGCACCAGGCGATCAGCGCGGCCTTGGCGGCGACGCTGTCGATGCAGTCAAGCACGCAGTCGAGGTGCCCGGTGATGTGCTCGGCCATGCTCTCGCGGGTGACGAAGTCCGCCACAGCGTGCACGCGGCAGGCCGGATTGATCGCCAGCAGGCGCTCGGCCATCACCTCGACCTTGGCCCGGCCTACGGTGTCCAGCAGCGCATGCGCCTGGCGGTTGGTGTTGCTGACGCAGACGTCGTCGAGGTCGAACAGGGAAATCTCGCCGACGCCGGAGCGCACCAGCGCTTCCGCCGCCCACGAGCCGACGCCGCCGATACCGACCACCGCCACGTGCGCCGCGGACAGGCGTTCGAGTCCATCGCGGCCATAGAGCCGGGCGATGCCACCGAAACGCTGATCGTCTGTACTCATGCTCACCTCGGAAGAAAAACCGGTGCGCATTATTGGACCGTGCGCCGCGCAGATAAAGCCCGGACCGCCACGCGGCGACCTTACGCAGGAAAACCGCCGCCGCCGAGCCGCGTCCTTTTCGGCGCGGCCCGGCAGTGGGCGCAGCGCCCGGAGCGCGGGGCATGCGGCGAACTTCTTCACCCCCGCAAGGCCCAAGGCTGTAGGCTGCGAACAGCGGCCCGGATCGCTCCGCAGCGCGCCTGTACACTGGCGCGGACGCCAGAGTAGGATGCGCGCCGACAGCGCTCGCCGCCCTCCCCCGTTCCACGCATCGGAACCTGA
This sequence comes from Pseudomonas sp. UBA3153, assembly GCF_002364635.1. Taxonomy (NCBI): domain Bacteria; kingdom Pseudomonadati; phylum Pseudomonadota; class Gammaproteobacteria; order Pseudomonadales; family Pseudomonadaceae; genus Pseudomonas; species Pseudomonas sp. UBA3153. The sequence goes on along the minus strand of NZ_DEYR01000003.1, from coordinate 102,864 downwards.
AAGCACCTATGTCATCGCGAAAATTTGGTCTCAACCTGGTGGTCTTCCTGGCCATCGCGGCGCTGTTCACCGGTTTCTGGGCGCTCTATAACCGCCCGGTGAGCGCGCCGGACTGGCCCGCGCAGATCTCCGGCTTCTCCTATTCGCCGTTCCGCCAGGGCCAGAGCCCGCAACAGGGCGTGTACCCGAGCGATGAGGAAATCCGCCAGGACCTGGAGCTGCTGAGCAAGCACACCGACAACATCCGCACCTACTCGGTGGACGGCGCGCTGGCCAACATTCCGGCGATCGCCGAGGAATTCGGCCTGCGCGTGACCCTGGGTATCTGGATCAGCAAGGACCAGGAACGCAACGAGCGCGAGATCGCCAAAGCCATCGATCTGGCCAACCACTCGCGCAGCGTGGTTCGCGTCACCGTGGGCAACGAGGCGCTGTTCCGCGAGGAAGTCACCGCCGAGCAACTTATCGCCTTCATGGATCGCGTGCGCGCGGCGGTGAAGGTGCCGGTGTCCACGTCCGAGCAGTGGCACATCTGGGAGGAGCACCCGGAGCTGGCGAAGCACGCCGACCTGATCGCCGCGCACGTGCTGCCGTACTGGGAATTCATCCCGATGGAGGACGCCGGACAGTTCGTCCTCGACCGCGCGCGCGACCTGCGCAAGCTGTTCCCGAAAAAGCCGCTGCTGATCTCCGAGGTCGGCTGGCCGAGCAACGGGCGCATGCGCGGCGGCGCCGACGCCACCCAGGCCGACCAGGCCGTATACCTGCGCACGCTGGTCAACAAGCTGAACAGCCAGGGCTACAACTACTTCGTCATCGAGGCCTTCGACCAGCCGTGGAAAGCCAGCGACGAGGGTTCGGTGGGCGCCTACTGGGGGGTCTACAACCTCAATCGGCAGGCCAAGTTCGCTTTCGAAGGCCCGGTCGTGGCGATCCCGCAATGGCGCCTGCTGGCGGTCGCCTCGGTGGTGATGGCGCTGCTGTCGCTGGCCCTGCTGCTGATCGACGGTAGCGCGCTGCGCCAGCGTGGCCGCACCTTCCTGACCTTCGTCGCCTTCGTCGGCGGTTCGGCGCTGGTGTGGATCGGCTACGACTACAGCCAGCAGTACGCGACCTGGTTCAGCCTGACGGTGGGCGCGCTGCTCGGCATCGGCGCCCTCGGCGTGTTCATCGTGCTGCTCACCGAAGCCCACGAACTGGCCGAGGTGGTCTGGGTGCACAAGCGCCGCCGGCCGTTCATCCCGGTGGTCGGCGACAGCAGCTTCCGGCCCAAGGTCTCGGTGCACGTGCCCTGCTACAACGAGCCGCCGGAGATGGTCAAACAGACACTCGACGCCCTGGCCAACCTCGATTACCCGGACTTCGAAGTCCTGATCATCGACAACAACACCAAGGACCCGGCGGTGTGGGAGCCGGTACGCGACTACTGCGAGCAGTTCGGCCCGCGATTCCGCTTCTTCCACGTCGCGCCGCTGCACGGTTTCAAGGGCGGTGCGCTGAACTACATCCTGCCGCACACCGCGCCCGACGCCGAAATCGTCGCGGTGATCGACTCGGACTACTGCGTCGACCGCAACTGGCTCAAGCACATGGTCCCGCACTTCGCCGACCCGCGCATCGCCGTGGTGCAGTCGCCGCAGGACTATCGCGACGAAAACGAAAGCCTGTTCAAGAAGCTCTGCTATTCCGAGTACAAGGGCTTCTTCCACATCGGCATGGTCACCCGCAACGACCGCGATGCGATCATCCAGCACGGCACCATGACAATGATCCGCCGCACGGTGATGGATGAACTGCGCTGGGCCGACTGGACCATCTGCGAGGATGCCGAGCTGGGCCTGCGCGTGTTCGAGAAGGGCTATTCGGCCGCCTACGCCCACGACAGCTTCGGCAAGGGGCTGATGCCGGACACCTTCATCGACTTCAAGAAGCAGCGTTTCCGCTGGGCCTACGGCGCCATCCAGATCATGAAGGGCCATGCCCGCGCGCTGCTGCTGGGCAAGGGCTCGGAGCTCAAGCGCGGCCAGCGCTACCACTTCATCGCCGGCTGGCTGCCCTGGGTCGCCGACGGCATGAACATCTTCTTCACCCTCGGCGCGCTGCTCTGGTCGGCCGCGATGATCATCGTGCCGACGCGGGTCGATCCGCCGCTGCTGATCTTCGCCCTGCCGCCGCTGGCACTGTTCTTCTTCAAAGTGGGCAAGATCATCTTCCTCTATCGACGCGCCGTGGGGGTCAACCTGAAGGATGCGTTCTGCGCGGCGGTCGCCGGCCTGGCGCTGTCGCACACCATCGCCAAGGCGGTGCTCTACGGGTTCTTCACCAAGAGCATTCCGTTCTTCCGCACACCGAAGATGGCCTCCAACCACGGCATCCTGGTGGCGCTGGCGGAAGCCCGCGAAGAGGTGTTCGTGATGCTGCTGCTGTGGGGCGCGGCGCTGGGCATCGCCATCGTCCAGGGTCTGCCGAGCAACGACGTGAAGTTCTGGGTCGCGATGCTGCTGGTGCAGTCGCTGCCCTACCTGGCGGCGCTGATCATGGCGCTGCTCTCGTCGCTGCCGAAACCGCCCCAGGCGCAGCCCGACGAGGTTCCGGCCTGACGCGGAACGCGCAGCGACGCCCTGACGGCGGCCTTCGGGCCGCCGTTTTTGCTACCATAGCGCCCCTTTGACGCAGCCTGTCCCGCCTTTCGGAGTTCCAGCATGACGGCCCCTTCCGCCCCCCTTTCCGCCACCCTGGAACTCGCCTGCGAGCTGATCCGCCGCCCCTCGGTGACGCCGGTTGACGAAGGTTGCCAGGAACTGATGATGCGGCGCCTGGCGGCGCTCGGCTTCGATCTGGAGCCGATGCGCATCGGCGAGGTGGACAACTTCTGGGCGCGCCGCGGCGGCGAAGGCCCCGTGTTGTGCTTCGCCGGGCATACCGACGTGGTGCCCACCGGCCCGCTGCACGGCTGGCAGCACCCGCCCTTCGAGGCGCACATCGACGGGGACGGCATGCTCTGCGGACGCGGCGCGGCGGACATGAAAGGTAGCCTGGCGTCGATGATCGTCGCGGTGGAACGCTTTGTCGTCATGCACCCGAATCACATGGGCGCCATCGCCTTCCTCATCACCAGCGACGAGGAAGGCCCGGCGCAGCACGGCACCCGCGCGGTGGTCGAACGCCTGCGCGCGCGCGGCGAGCGCCTTGACTGGTGCATCGTCGGCGAACCCTCGAGCAGCACGCTGCTCGGCGACGTGGTGAAGAACGGCCGGCGCGGCTCGCTGGGCGCGCTGCTCACGGTGCGCGGCAAGCAGGGGCACGTCGCCTACCCGCAACTGGCGAAGAACCCGATCCACCTGGCCGCGCCGGCACTCGCCGAGCTGGCCGCCGAGCACTGGGACGAAGGCAACGCCTTCTTCCCGCCGACCAGCTTCCAGATTTCCAACCTGAACGCCGGCACCGGCGCCAGCAACGTGATCCCCGGCGAGCTGACGGCGATGTTCAACTTCCGTTTCTCCACCGAATCGACGGTGGAGGGGTTGCAGCAGCGCGTGGCCGCCATTCTCGACAGGCACGGCCTGGACTGGCACATCGACTGGGCGCTGTCCGGCCTGCCGTTCCTCACCGAACCCGGCGCGCTGCTCGACGCCGTGGCCAGCGGCATCCGCGCGGTGACCGGCCGCGAAACCCGTCCCTCGACAACCGGCGGCACCTCGGACGGACGCTTCATCGCCACCCTCGGCACCCAGGTGGTAGAGCTCGGCCCGGTGAATGCCACCATCCACCAGATCGACGAGCGCATCCTTGCCAGCGACCTCGACCGCCTAACCGACATCTACTACCAGACCCTCGTCGAGCTGCTCGCCTGATGCTGATCTGCCCGCTCTGCTCAGGCCCGCTGCACGACGCCGACAACGGCGTCGCCTGCCCGGCCGGGCACCGTTTCGACCGTGCGCGCCAGGGCTACCTGAACCTGCTGCCGGTACAGCACAAGAACAGCCGCGATCCCGGCGACAACGCGGCGATGGTCGAGGCGCGCCGGCGCTTTCTCGATGGCGGGCACTATGCTCCGCTGGCGCGCCGCCTGGCCGAGCTGGTCGCCGAACGCACGCCACAGCGCTGGCTGGACATCGGCTGCGGCGAGGGCTACTACACCGCGCAGATCGGCGCCGCGCTGCCGCGCAGCGAAGGCTATGCGCTGGACATCTCCCGCGAGGCGATCAAGCGCGCCTGCCGCCGAGATCCGCGCCTGCATTGGCTGGTGGCGAGCATGGCGCGGGTGCCGCTGGCCGACGCCAGCTGCCAGGTGCTGACCAGCGTGTTCAGCCCGCTCGACTGGCAGGAAGCGCGGCGTCTGCTGGCACCGGGCGGCGCGTTGCTGCGCATGGGGCCGAGCAGCGGGCACCTGATGGCGCTGCGCGGCAAGCTCTACGATGAAGTGCGCGATTACGACGACGAGAAACACCTGGCGCTGATCCCCGAGGGCATGCACCTGGCGCACAGCGAGACGCTGGAATTCAGCCTGCGCCTGGACAGCCCCGAGGCCCGCGCCGACCTGCTGGCGATGACCCCGCACGGCTGGCGCGCCAGCGCCGAACGCCGCGAGGCGGTGATCGCCGCACCCTTAGAGGTCGGCGTCGGCATACGTTACGATTGGATCGAACGCGACCTGTAGCGGGCCGCCCACGCCACTGCCGAGAAAACCATGCGCCAACCGGATATCGAGATCTACCTGAAGGATGCCGACCAGCAGAGAGTCGCCGCCTGGCTGGAACAGGCAATCGGCCCCTGCAGCGCCTGGCGCCAGAAGGGCCAGACCTTCAAATGCGAAGCCTCCGGGATTCCCGTCACCTGGGTCCCGAAAGCGGTCGGCAAATGGCACAGCCTGATGCTGGAAAGCGATGCCACGCCATGGGACGACGACATCGCCTGCGCCCGAGACGCCTTCGCCGCGCTCGGCGTGCAGGTGCGCTGCGCACCCGGCAGCTGGCAGGAAGAAGAGAGCCTGGAAGAAGGCGAGCGCTGGATAAAGGTCGATGCCGAAGGCGAGCAGGAAATCGTCTGGCGTACCGACTGAGCGAGGGCCAACGCACGTTGCCGCCGCAGGGTGCGCCGCGCGTTTCGGTGCGCATGGCGCACCCTACGTCTACGTGATGGCCGAGGCCCACGAGAGACAATCCAACCGCCAAGAAAAAGCCCGCCTGAGGGCGGGCTTTTTCGTTGCCGCAAGGCTCAGACGCGTGCCACGTCTTCCGCCTGCAGGCCTTTCTGGCCCTGGGTCACGGAAAATTCGACTTTCTGGCCTTCGACCAGAGAGCGGTGACCTTCGCCACGGATCGCGCGGTAATGAACGAACACGTCCGCCCCGCTATCACGTTGGATGAACCCATAGCCCTTAGCGTCATTGAACCACTTGACGGTGCCGTGCTCACGATCAGCCATTACCACACTCCCAACTCACATTATTCTGTTCGCCTCCCCGTCTGTGGAAAGGCCTCTACGGTTCCGCAAAAACGTTCTTTCTATCGCTTACAACCAGACCGAAAACGGGCGGGAGCAGGCTATCGAAAAGCGTTCCTGAATGGGCCACGTCGGAGTCTAAGAGGAAGCGCAGGCTCTGCAAAGATTTTTTTTAGGTGACCGCCAAAGGCCCATAAACGCTGGGCTGCAGCTGTTTTCGTCGGACTTCGGCAAGTCACCTGGAGGCTGCGGCAGCGCCATGATGCGTGGGCCGAAAAGGTGCTTCGTGCAGCACCAGAATATGCCGCGAACCGCTAGTTGCCCGGATTTCGAGCACGGGGGCTGCGTCACCGGGCGGTCAGCGATGCGCAGCGACCGACGCCTCATCCCCGAGGCCCGCGCTTTTGCCGGGCAGCGGCGGATACGTCACACTAGCCGCCCCGGGCCGAAGCCCTGCAACCGTAAGACCTGTATGACCCGCTCCCCCTTTCGCCGCCTGATCTTCGGCACCCTGCGTCGCCTGCTCTACCTCTGGGTTCGCTCGGAAACCATCAACCAGTCGGCCTTTCCACTCAAGCTCGATCGCGGCAAACCAGTGGTCTACGCGCTGCGCCAGGCGTCGATCAGCGACCTCGCCGTGGTTGACCACGAGTGCGTCAAGGTCGGCCTACCGCGTCCGGTGCTGCCGGTGGCAGTGGGCGAACTGCTCGAGCCGGCGGCGTTCTTCTACCTGATGCCGGAGCCCGACTGGCTCGGCCGCCAGGACAAGCGCGTCGCCTCGCCGACGCTGGTGCGGCTGGTCAACGCCATCGGCCACAACGCCGCCGAGGACGTCCAGATCATTCCGGTGAGCGTATTCTGGGGGCAGTCGCCCGATCGCGAGACCAGCCCATGGAAACTGCTGTTCGCCGACAGCTGGGCGGTCACCGGGCGTCTGCGCAAGCTGGTAAGCATCCTCGCCCTCGGGCGCAAGACCAGCGTGCAGTTCGCCGCGCCTATCCAGCTGCGCGAGCTGGTCGAACAGGGCAAGGGCAGCGAGCGCACGCTGCGCATGGTCCACCGCATCCTGCGCGTGCACTTCCGCAACCAGAAAGCCGCGGTGATCGGCCCGGACGTGTCACACCGGCGCAACCTGGTGAAAGGCCTGGTGCATGGCCCGCAGGTCCGCCAGGCGATTCTCGACGAGGCCGAGCGCGAGAAGATTTCCATCGAGCGCGCCGAAGCGCAGGCGCTGAAGTACGGCAACGAGATCGCCTCGGACTACACCTACAGCGCGATCCGCTTCCTCGAAATCATCCTCTCGTGGTTCTGGAACAAGATCTACGACGGCATCAAGGTCCATCACATCGAGCGCGTGCAGGAGGTGGTCAACGGCCACGAGGTGATCTATGTGCCCTGCCACCGCAGTCACATCGACTACCTGCTGCTCTCCTACCTGCTGTTCCGCAACGGCCTGACGCCACCGCACATCGCCGCCGGGATCAACCTGAACATGCCGGTGATCGGCGGCCTGCTGCGCCGCGGCGGGGCGTTCTTCATGCGCCGCACCTTCAAGGGCAACCCGCTATACACCGCAGTGTTCAACGAATACCTGCACACGCTGTTCAGCAAGGGCTTTCCGGTCGAGTACTTCGTCGAAGGCGGGCGCTCGCGTACCGGGCGCATGCTGCAACCGCGTACCGGGATGCTCGCCATCACCCTGCGCAGCTTCCTGCGCACACACCGCCTGCCGATCCTCTTCGTGCCGGTCTACATCGGCTACGAGCGCGTGCTCGAAGGCCGCACCTACCTGGGTGAACTGCGCGGCGCGACCAAGAAGAAGGAATCGATCTTCGACATCTTCAAGGTCATCGGCGCGCTCAAGCAGCGTTTCGGCAGCGTCTGGGTCAACTTCGGGGAGCCGATCCGCCTGGCCGAGTTCCTGGACCAGCAGCAGCCGGACTGGCGCCAGCAGGAGCTGGGACCGGACTACCGCCCGGACTGGCTTAACGAGGCCACTCACGCGCTTTCCGAGCGGGTCGCGCGGCACTTGAACGAGGCGGCGGCGGTGAACCCGGTCAACCTGGTGGCGCTGGCGATGCTCTCCACTACCAAACTGGCGCTGGACGAACGCGGCCTGGCGCGCATCCTCGACATGTACCTGGCGCTGCTGCGGCGAGTGCCCTATTCCGAGCACACCACGCTGCCGGAGGGCGACGGCAACAGCCTCATCGAGTACGTGCAGGGCATGCAGCTGCTCGCTGAACAGAAGGACGCGCTGGGCAAGATCCTCTATCTGGACGAGCAGAACGCCGTCCTGATGACCTACTACCGCAACAACGTCCTGCACATTTTCGCCTTGCCGGCGCTGCTCGCCAGCTTCTTCCAGAGCAGCCCGCGGATGAACCGCGAGCAGATCCTGCGTTTTACCCACGCGCTCTACCCGTACCTGCAATCGGAACTGTTCATCCGCTACACGCCGGAGCAGCTGGACGCGGTGGTGGAAGAATGGCTCGGCGCCTTCGTCGAACAGGGCCTGCTGCGCCGGGAAGAGGACGTATACGTGCGTCCGGCGCCGAGTTCGCGGCACTTTGTCCTGCTGACGCTGCTGGCGCGCGCCATCATGCAGACCCTGCAGCGCTTCTACATGGCCATCGCCCTGCTGCTCAACCACCCGCAGAACACCCTGTCGGCCGAAGAGCTAGAGAACCTCTGCACGGTCATGGCCCAGCGCCTGTCGATCCTGCACGGGCTGAACGCGCCGGAATTCTTCGACAAGAGCCTGTTCCGCCACTTCATCCAGTCGCTGCTCGACCAGGGCGTCCTGCGCAAGGACGACGTCGGCAAGCTCAGCCACCACCCGATGCTCGGGGAACTGGTGGAAGGCGCCGCGAAACGGGTGCTGCCGCCGGAAATCCGCCTGTCGATCCGCCAGGTCGCGCAGGACCGCAACGAAGAAGCGGGCATCGCCTGATCCCGCAGCCCGGCCCGCCGCAGGCGTTCCGGGCTATGCTTCCCTCCACCCCACCAGAAGGATATCGCCATGTTCCGCCTGACTACCCTGCTCGCCGGCCTGGTACTGTCCAGCCAAGTGCTCGCCCTCTCGCTCTCCGACCTGTCGCAGACCGATGCCAGCGGCGGACTCAAGGACGCCCTCGCCCAGGGTGCCAAGGTCGCCGTACAGCAGCTCGGCAAGCCGGGCGGTTTCAGTAACAACGACGAGGTGCGCATCGAGCTGCCGGGCAAGCTCGGAAAGGCCGCCAAGACCATGAAGATGATGGGCATGGGCGCCCAGGTCGACGCGCTGGAAACCAGCATGAACAAGGCCGCCGAGGCTGCCGTGCCGCAAGCCCAGGCGCTGCTGGTGGATGCGGTGAAGAAGATGACCGTGACCGACGCCAAGAGCATCCTCGCCGGCCCGAAGGACTCGGCGACGACCTACCTGGACAAGACCAGCCGCGAGCAGATCCGCGCCAAGTTCCTGCCCATCGTCAAGCAGGCCACCGACCAGGTCGGCCTGGCCAAGCAGTACAACAGCTTCGCCGGACAGGCCGCCGCCTTCGGCGTGGTCGACGCGAAGAGCGCCAACATCGAAAGCTATGTCACCGAGCAGGCACTCAACGGCCTGTTCGAGATGATCGCCAAGCAGGAAGCCAGCATCCGCGACAACCCCGCAGCAGCAGCCACCAGCCTGGCGAAAAAGGTCTTCGGCGCTCTCTGAGCGCAGCGCCGCACGCGTCGGCCGACGCGCTGCGGCAGCATCTTCCCGCCTGAATCCCGGATAAAAAAAGGCCACCCGAAGGTGGCCTCAAGAAAAACGAAAGGGAGAGTGTTGCCCTACACCGCCGCGACGGGACGCATGTAGGAAATCGGCGCGCTCTGGGCGTCTTCGAACGTCACCACTTCCCACGCATCCTTTTGCGCGATCAGCGTGCGCAGCAGGAGGTTGTTCAGTGCATGACCCGATTTGAAGCCTTGAAACTCGCCAATCAAGCTGTTGCCCAGCAGGTAGAGATCGCCGATGGCATCGAGAATCTTGTGTTTGACGAACTCGTCCTCGTAACGCAGGCCGTCCTCGTTCAACACGCGGTTCTCGTCGACCACGATGGCATTTTCCACGCTGCCGCCGAGTGCCAGGTTCTGCGAACGCAGGTACTCGATGTCACGCATGAAGCCGAATGTCCGCGCCCGGCTGACTTCCTTGACGAACGAGGTGCTGGAAAAATCCACGCTCGCGGTCTGGGTGCGGTTACGGAACACCGGATGGTCGAAGTCGATCTCGAAACTCACCTTGAACCCGTCGAAGGGCACGAAGGTGGCGCGCTTATCGCCTTCTTCCACGGTTACTTCACGTTTGATGCGGATGAATTTCTTCGCCGCTTCCTGTTCCTGCAGCCCCGCGGACTGGATCAGGAACACGAACGGACCGGCGCTGCCGTCCATGATCGGAACTTCCGAAGCGGACAGTTCCACATAGGCGTTATCGATGCCCAGGCCGGCCATGGCCGAAAGCAGGTGCTCCACGGTGTCCACCTTCGTCTCACCCTTGAACAGGGTGGTCGACATGGTGGTTTCGCCCACGTTCTCGGCCCGCGCGGGGATTTCCACGGTCGGATTGAGATCGGTGCGACAGAACACGATTCCGGTATCCACAGGGGCCGGTTTCAGGGTCAGGTAAACCTTTTCCCCGGAGTGCAAGCCGACGCCCGTGGCACGGATGGTGTTCTTCAGGGTGCGTTGTTTGATCATGGCTTTGGCCGCTTTTGCGCTATCGAGAATTGTTGTCAACAATGGCCGGGAATGTTAGCAGAACCGGCCTTTGCTGAACACCAATCACCACAATGCGCCTGATACATTCCATTAATCAGCCTGGCGACGCAGGAACGCCGGAATATCCAGATAATCCAGGTCGTCATGCGGGTTGAGCTTGGCGGCGGTGGCGCTGCCGTGGTTCTGGCGCATGACGGTAGGACGATCCAGATCGCGGTAGTTGACGGCGGCTTCCTGGCGCGCCGGAGCGGGCTGGGCAGCGGCTGCAGCGGGCTGCACGGTGTTGTCGATGACCTTGACCGGCTTCTCGATCTTCGCGCCCAGACCGGTCGCGACCACGGTGACGTGCAGCTCGTCGCGCATGTCCGGATCGATGACGGTACCGACCTTGACGGTGGCGTGTTCGGACGCGAACTGCTCGATGATGTTACCGACGTCGGAGTATTCGCCCAGCGAGAGGTCGGGACCTGCGGTGATGTTGACCAGGATGCCGCGGGCGCCCTGCAGGTTGACGTCTTCCAGCAGCGGGTTGCGGATCGCCGCTTCGGTGGCTTCGCGAGCGCGGTTCGGGCCGCTGGCGCAACCGGTGCCCATCATCGCCATGCCCATCTCGCTCATCACGGTTTTCACGTCGGCGAAGTCGACGTTGATCATGCCGGGACGCTTGATGATGTCGGAGATACCGCGAACGGCGCCGGACAGCACGTCATCGGCCTTGGCGAAGGCGGACAGCAGGCTGGCGTCCTTGCCGAGGATGGTCAGCAGCTTCTCGTTGGGGATGGTGATCAGCGAGTCGACGCTGTCGGACAGCGCGCGGATACCTTCGTCGGCGATCTGCATGCGCTTGCGACCTTCGAACGGGAACGGACGCGTGACCACGGCCACGGTGAGGATGCCCATTTCCTTGGCGACCTGGGCGATCACCGGGGCGGCGCCGGTACCGGTACCGCCGCCCATGCCGGTGGTGATGAACACCATGTCGGTGCCCTGCAGCACTTCGGCGATGCGCTCGCGGTCTTCCATCGCGGCCTGACGGCCGACTTCCGGGTTGGCGCCCGCGCCGAGCCCCTTGGTCACGCCTGGGCCGAGTTGCAGCACGGTGCGCGCGGAAATGTTCTTCAGCGCCTGTGCGTCGGTGTTGGCGCAGATGAATTCGACGCCTTCGATGTTGTTCTTCGCCATGTGATTGACGGCGTTACCACCGCCACCACCGACACCGATGACCTTGATTACTGCGCTTTGCGGGATGTTGTCTACGAGCTCGAACATGGTCCCCTCTCCTTTCATTTTCTAGTTGTATTGCCAACAGCACACTTAATTTCAGAAATTGCCCTGGACCCAGCGCTTGAGCCGCTCCAGAACAGGTGTCTTGGTTTCTTCGCCGTAGTTACCGACGCTGGACATGGAAATACCATCGTTCTGCTTTTGCAGACCGTAAAGCAGCAGGCCCACGCCTGTGGAATAGATGGGGTTGCGGACGACATCCGCGAGGCCCTTGACGGTGTGCGGAACACCCAGCCGAACCGGCATGTGGAAGATTTCCTCGGCCAGTTCGACCGCGCCTTCCATCTTCGCCGTGCCGCCGGTCAGAACGATCCCTGCGGGGATCAAGTCCTCGTAACCACTGCGTCGCAGCTCGGCCTGGATCAAGGTGAAAAGCTCGTCATAACGGGGTTCGACCACTTCGGCCAGAGCTTGTCGGGAGAGTTCCCGGGGTGGGCGGTCGCCCACGCTGGGGACCTTGATGGTCTCACCGGCGCCAGCCAGTTTGGCCAGGGCGCAAGCATATCGAATCTTGATCTCCTCGGCATACTGCGTCGGTGTGCGCAGCGCCATCGCGATGTCGTTGGTGACCTGGTCGCCGGCGATCGGGATCACCGCGGTGTGGCGGATCGCACCTTCGGTGAAGATGGCGATGTCGGTGGTGCCGCCGCCGATGTCGACCAGGCAGACGCCCAGCTCCTTCTCGTCGTCGGTGAGCACCGAGTAGGCCGAGGCCAGTTGCTCGAGGATGATGTCGTCGACCTCGAGACCGCAGCGACGCACGCACTTCTCGATGTTCTGCGCCGCGTTCACCGCACAGGTCACCACGTGCACCTTGGCTTCCAGGCGCACGCCGGACATGCCCAGCGGCTCGCGCACGCCTTCCTGGTTGTCGATCACGTAGTCCTGCGGCAGCGTGTGCAGCACGCGCTGGTCGGCGGGGATCGCCACGGCCTGGGCGGCGTCGAGTACGCGCTCCAGGTCGGCGGGGCTGACTTCACGATCGCGGATGGCGACGATGCCGTGGGAATTCAGGCTGCGGATGTGGCTGCCGGCGACGCCGACGAAGGCCGAGTGGATGCGGCAACCGGCCATCAGCTGGGCCTCTTCGATGGCCCGCTGGATCGATTGCACGGTGGACTCGATGTTCACCACGACGCCTTTCTTCAGGCCGCGCGACGGATGCGTACCGATGCCGACGATTTCCAGTTGGCCATCGGCCGACACCTCACCCACCAGCGCCACCACCTTGGAGGTACCGATGTCGAGGCCGACGATCATCTTGCCGCTTTGCACGCTTGCCATGGCTATTGTCTTCTCCTCAATTCACGACCGGCTTGGCTGCTGCCGCCGTGTCCGGCGCCGGCTCGCGCCACGCCACGGCGAGGCCGTTGGAGTAACGCAGGTCGATGCTCTTGATATTCGCTAGTTCCGGCTTCAGCGCCTTCTCGTAGATGGCGGTGAAGCGACGTATTTTTTCAACCATGTTATCGCGGCCCACGAACAGCTCGATGTGCTCGCCGCCGTCGTTCACGGCCATGGAGACGAACCAGCTGCCACGCTCGCGCAGCTCCAGGCGCTGTACCGAGAAGCCCAGCGGACGCAACAGCTGGCTGATCACCTGGTACTGCTGCATGACCTGCTGCTGGGCGCGCTGCGGCCCGGACAACTGCGGCAGGTGTTCGTAGTTGGCCAGTTCGCGTGGCTCGAAGGCCTCACCGGCGTTGTTCAGCAAGGCGCCCTCGCCCCAGCGGGCGATCGGCAGTTGCTCGTCGAGGCGCACCAGCACCTGATCTGGCCAGACGCGGCGCACTTCGGCGTGGGCGATCCAGGGCATCCGCTCCAGTTCGCCACGCATACCGGCGAGATCGACGGTGAAGAAGCTCGCCGAAATGAACGGCGCGATGCGCTGTTGCACGGCCTGCTGGCTGATGTAGCTGAGGTCGCCTTCGACGCTGATCTTGGCGATCGGCCGGTCGGCGTATGGCAGCAGTTTCTGCGACAGCTCGTAGGCACCGAAGCCCAGGCCGATCAGCAGCAACGGCCAGCCGAGGCGCTTGACCAGGCTGAAATTCGGCTTCGGCAAACGCTCGGACAGCGGCTGCTTAGCCACCATTCGGCTGGCGCCACGCGGCGGCGCCTTGCCGCGCAGAGGCGCGCGACCGATGGGCTGATGGGGATGACGCAGCAGGACGCCGTGCATGTCAGTACCTCGCCTCGAAGCTGTCGGCGAGGATCGACAGCACCAGTTGCTGGAAATCCAGTCCAGCCGCGCGGGCGGCCATCGGAACCAGGCTGTGGTCGGTCATGCCGGGAGCTGTGTTCACTTCGAGCAGCCAGAACTGGCCATCCTCGTCCTGCATCACGTCGACGCGCGCCCAACCCTGGGTGCCGACGGCTTCGCAGGCCTTCGCGGTGAGGGTCTTGAGCTCCTCTTCCTTGGCCGCGTCGAGGCCGCAGGGAATCCGGTACTGGGTGTCGGACGCCAGGTACTTGGCGTCGTAGTCGTAGAAAGAGTGCGGGGTGCCGAGGGCGATCGGCGGCAGAACCTCACCGCGCAACACGGCGATGGTGAACTCCGGACCGTGGATCCACTGTTCGACGAGAACCTGCGAATCGAACTGTTTGGCGGCCTGCCAGGCATCGATCAATGCATCGATGTCGTTCACCTTGGCCATGCCGATACTTGAACCTTCATGCGCGGGTTTGACGATCAAAGGGAAGCCCAGTTCCTTCGCCGCCGACCGGCAGTCGGATTCGTCGCGCAAAATCGCGTGATGCGGCGTCGGCAAGCCAAGGCTGGTCCACACCTGCTTGGTGCGCAGCTTGTCCATCGCCAGCGCGGAGGCGAGGATGCCGCTGCCGGTATAGGGGATTCCGGCGCACTCCAGCAGGCCCTGCATGGCGCCATCTTCGCCGCCGCGGCCATGGAGGATGATGAAGGCGCGGTCGATCTTTTCCTGCGCCAGGCGCTGCACGAAATCGGCGCCGACATCGATGCCGAAGGCGTCGACACCAGCCGCCTGCAGGGCGCCGAGCACCATCGCCCCGGATTTCAACGATACCTCGCGCTCGGCGCTCTGGCCCCCGAACAGCACGGCGACACGGCCAAAGGCTTTGGGATCGACGCGGTTCATTTCGAGGTCCTCTCGGCGGCGAACAGGGGGCTTTTCAGCAGTTGCGGGGCCAGCCCGCCAATGTCGCCGGCGCCTTGGCAAAGCAGAATGTCGCCCGCGCGCAGCAGCGGCTTGACCAGCGGCGCCAACTCGACGCCGCGCTCGATGTAGATCGGGTCCAGACGGCCGCGCTGGCGGATGCTGTGGCACAGGTTGCGCGCATCGGCACCGGGAATCGGTTCTTCGCCGGCCGGGTAGATTTCCATCAGCAACAGGACATTGGCGTCGCCGAGTACCTGGACGAAGTCGTCGTAGAGGTCGCGGGTGCGGGTATAGCGGTGCGGCTGGTAGACCATCACCAGGCGGCGCTCGGGCCAGCCGTCGCGTACCGCAGCGATCACCGCGGCGACCTCGCGCGGGTGGTGGCCGTAGTCGTCGACCAGCATCACGCTGCCGCCGTCCACCGGCAGTTCGCCGTAGACCTGGAAGCGCCGGCCGACGCCCTGGAAGTCGGCGAGACCGCGCACGATGGCGTCGTCGTCGATGCCCTCGTCACCGGCGATGGCGATGGTCGCCAGGGCGTTGAGCACGTTGTGCTTGCCGGGCATGTTGACCGACACGGCCAGCGGTTCGTGATCCGGACGCAGCACGGTGAAATGGGTACGCATGCCTTCCTGGCGAACGTCGACCGCACGCACGTCGGCCGCCTCGCCGAAGCCGTAGGTCACGGTCGGACGGGCGATCTGCGGGAGGATTTCGCGGACGACCGGGTCGTCGTTGCAGACCACGGCGAGGCCGTAGAACGGCAGGTTGTGGAGGAACTCGACGAAGGTCTTCTTCAGCTTGTTGAAGTCGCCTTCGTAGGTCGCCATGTGGTCGGCGTCGATGTTGGTGACCACCGCGACCATCGGCTGCAGGTGCAGGAAGCTGGCATCGCTCTCGTCGGCCTCGGCGATCAGGTAGCGGCTGCTGCCGAGCTGGGCATTGGTGCCGGCGGCGTTCAGGCGGCCACCGATGACGAAGGTCGGATCGAGACCGGCGGCGGCGAACACCGAGGCCAGCAGGCTGGTGGTGGTGGTCTTGCCGTGGGTGCCGGCAACCGCGATGCCGTGGCGATAGCGCATCAGCTCGGCGAGCATTTCCGCGCGCGGCACCACGGGAATACGCTGCTCCAGGGCCAGCGCGACTTCCGGGTTGCTGGTGTTCACCGCGCTGGAAACCACCAGCACATCGGCGCCCGCCACGTTGCCCGCCTGGTGGCCGAGGAAGATCTCGGCACCGAAACTCTGCAGGCGCTCGGTAACGGGCGAGGCCTTGAGGTCGGAGCCGGAGACTTCGTAGCCGAGGTTGAGCAGTACTTCGGCGATACCGCACATGCCGGCGCCACCGATACCGACGAAGTGCACGCGGCGGATGCGGCGCATGCGCCGGACTTCGGCCTTGACCGCTGCGGGGGACTTAGCCATGGGCCACCTCCAGGCAGATATCCACCACGGCACGGGTGGCATCGGGTTTGGCCAGGCGCCGGGCAATCGCGCCCATCGCCTCGAGTTTCTCGGGTTGCATCAAAACCTCGGTCAGCTGCGCGGCGAGCTTCGCCGCGTCGGTCGTAGCTTGCGGCAAAAGGACGGCAGCGCCCTCCCTCGCCAGATAGTCGGCATTGCGGCTCTGGTGGTCGTCGATCGCGTGCGGCAGCGGGATCAGGAACGCCGGAAGCCCTGCGGCGGCCAGTTCGCTGACGGTCAGCGCGCCGGCGCGGCAGATCACCAGATCGGCCCAGGCGTAGGCGCGGGCCATGTCGGCGATGAACGGAGCGACCTGCGCGTCGACACCGGCCGCGCGATAACGCTCGGTGGTGACTTCGGCGTGGCGCTTGCCGGCCTGATGGAAAACTTCCGGGCGCAGCTCGGCGGCGACCGAACCCAGCGCCTCGGGCAGCAGTTTGTTCAACGGTTCGGCGCCGAGACTGCCACCGAGCACCAGCAGGCGCGGCTTGCGGCCGGCCAGCGTGTCGCGCGGGGTCTCCAGGAACAACTCCTCGCGCACCGGATTGCCGGTGGTACGGCGTTTGGCGGAGGCGCCGAAGGTGTCCGGAAAGGCCTCGCAGATACGCGCGGCAATCGGCGCCAGCAGGCGGTTGGCGGTTCCGGCCACGGCATTCTGCTCATGGACGATCAGCGGCGAACCGGCCAGCCGCGCAGCGACGCCGCCGGGGCCGGTGACGTAGCCGCCAAGGCCGAGCACGCACACCGGGTTCAGTTGGCGAACCACCTTGCGCGCCTGCCACAGAGCGCGCAGCACTTGCAGCGGCGCCTTGAGCAGCGAGGCGAACCCCTTGCCGCGCAGGCCGCTGACCTGGATCAGGTGCAGCGGCAAGCCGGCCTGTGGCACCAGTTCGTTCTCGATGCCGTTGGGAGTGCCGAGCCAGTGCACGGCGTAGCCGCGCGCCTGGAATTCGCGGGCGCAGGCCAGCGCGGGGAATACGTGTCCGCCGGTGCCACCAGCCATGATCAATACGTTAGCGGCCATGCTGTGGCTCCTCCTCGGCGAAATCCGCTTCGGAAAATTCCGTTTCCTCGCTGCCGAGCAGGCTGCGCCGCTCCCACTCGATACGCAGCAGCAGGCCGAGGCTGACGCAGCAGATCACCAGCGAGCTGCCGCCATAGCTGAGGAACGGCAGTGTCAGGCCCTTGGTCGGCAGCAGGCCGACGTTCACCCCGATGTTGATCAGGAACTGACCGATCCAGAGGAACGCCAGGCCGTAGGCGACATAGGCGGCGAAGAACTGCTTGGCCTTCTCCGCCCACAGGCCGATGTACAGCGCGCGGGCGCTGACGAAGCAGAACAGCGCGACGGTCGCCAGCGCGCCGACCAGGCCGAGTTCCTCGGCGAGCACCGAGAAGACGAAGTCGGTGTGCGCTTCGGGAAGGTAGAACTGCTTCTGGATGCTGTTGCCCAGGCCGACACCGAACCACTCGCCGCGGCCGAAGGCGATCAGCGCCTGGGTCAGCTGGTAGCCGGAGCCGAACTGGTCGGCCCAGGGATCGGTGAAGGTGACCAGGCGCGCCATCCGATAAGGCTGCGCCTGCACCAGGACGAACACCGCGCCCACCGCCAGCGCGACCATCAGGCCGAAGCGGAACAACCCGACGCCGCCGAGAAAGAGCATCCCGGCCGCCGCGCCCATCATCACCACGGTGGCGCCGAAGTCGGGTTCCAGCAGCAGCAGGCCGGCCATCGGCAACAGCACGATGAACGGCTTGAAGAAGCCCATCCAGCTCTCGCGGACCTCTTCCTGGCGCCGCACCAGATAACCGGCGAGGTAGATCACCACGAACATCTTGGCGATTTCCGAGGGCTGCACGTTGAACATGCCGAAGCCGATCCAGCGCATCGAGCCGTTCACTTCGCGGCCGATGCCGGGAATCAGCACCATCACCAGCAGCGCGATGGCGCCGATCAGCAGCATGCCGCCCAGGCGCTGCCAGGTGGCCAGCGGAATCATCATCACCACCGCGCAGGCGACGAAGCCGATACCGAGGTAAACCAGGTGGCGGATCATGTGATAGAGCGGGTTGCCGGAGGACGCCGCGGCGACTTCCGAGGACGCCGAGGTGATCATCACCAGGCCGAGGCCGAGCAGCGCCAGGCAACCGGCGAGCAGCGGGAAATCCATGTCCATGCCGCGGCGGCCGGCCAGCGGCGACGGGTACGGGCGGAGGAAGCCGAAGAGTGCCTGGCTCATTGGCTCAGCCCTCCCACGGCCTGGGCGAAAAGGCGTCCGCGCTCTTCGAAACTCTTGAACATGTCGAGGCTGGCGCAGGCCGGGGACAGCAGCACGGCATCACCCGACAGGGCCAGTTCGGCGCTGCGCCGCACCGCCTCGTCGAGGCTCGCCACGCGTACCTGCGGCACACCTTCGCCCAGCGAGGCGCCGAGGCGTCCGGCGTCGCGACCGAGCAGCACCACCGCGCGGCAGAAACGTTGCACCGGCGCGCGCAGCGCGGAGAAATCGGCACCCTTGCCGTCGCCGCCGGCGATCAGCACCAGCTTGCCGTCGATGTCCGCGCCCAGGCCTTCGATGGCCGCCAGCGCGGCGCCGACGTTGGTCGCCTTGGAATCGTCGTAGTAATTCACCGCGGCGCGCTCGCCGACCCACTGGCAGCGATGCGCCAGACCGCCGAAGGCTTTCAGCGCCGCGAGCATGCTTTCCATCGGCAGGCTGACCGCATGACCGAGGGCCAGCGCCGCCAGCGCGTTGGACTGGTTGTGCGCGCCGCGGATCTTCAGGGCGCTGGCCGGCAGCAGGGGCTCGAACTGGAACGCCAGCCACTTCTCGCCGTCATGCTCGATCAGGCCAAAACCGCGGATGTCCGGTTTGCCCAGGCCGAAGGTCAGGCGCGGCAGGTCGTCCGCCACCAGCGGGCGCGACAGCGCGTCGTCGCGGTTCACCACCACCTGGCGTGCGCCACGGAAGATCCGGTGCTTGGCCAGGTGATAGGCCGGCAGCCCGCTGTAGCGGTCCATGTGGTCTTCGCTGACGTTGAGGCAGGTGGCCACTTCGGCATTCAGTTGTTCGGTGGTTTCCAGCTGGAAGCTGGACAACTCGATGACGTAAAGCTCGACCGCATCGTCGAGCAGGTCCAGCGCCGGCTGGCCGAGGTTGCCGCCGACGGCGACGCGCTTGCCGGCCGCCGCGGCCATCTCGCCGACCAGGGTAGTCACGGTGCTCTTGGCGTTCGAGCCGGTGATCGCCACGATCGGCGCCTTGGCGTGCCGGGCGAACAGCTGGATATCGCCGGACAGCGACACGCCACGCGCCTTCGCCGCCTGCAGCGCCGGGGTGGCGAGAGCCAGGCCGGGGCTCACGTAAAGCTCCTGGGCGCGGCAGAGGAAGTCCACGTCGAGCTCGCCGCAGCGCACTTGAACCTGCGGATACTCCGCCTGCAGGGTCGCCAGCTCCGGCGGATTCGCGCGCGTATCGGCCACGGCGAAGGGCACGCCCTGGCGCGCGAGGAAGCGCACCAGGGACATGCCGCTCTTGCCGAGGCCGACAACGATGCGGAATTGGTCGGAAGCGATCAGGCTCATCGGTATCTCGTTCCTCAACGCAGCTTCAGGGTGGCGAGGCCAACCAGCACCAGGATCACGGTGATGATCCAGAAGCGCACGATCACGCGCGGTTCGGGCCAGCCCTTGAGTTCGAAGTGGTGGTGGATGGGCGCCATGCGGAATACGCGCTTGCCGGTCAATTTGAAGGAGGCGACCTGGATGATCACCGACAGGGTTTCCATGACGAACACCCCGCCCATGATGAACAGCACCACTTCCTGGCGGACGATCACGGCGATGGTGCCGAGCGCCGCGCCCAGCGCCAGCGCGCCGACGTCGCCCATGAAGACCTGCGCCGGGTAGGTGTTGAACCAGAGGAAACCGAGGCCGGCGCCGATCAGCGCGCCGCAGAAGATGATCAGCTCACCAGCGCCTGCGACGTAGGGAATCAGCAGGTACTCGGAAAAGTTCGTGTTGCCCGACAGGTAGCAGAAGATGCCCAGCGCGCCGCCGACCATCACCGTGGGCATGATCGCCAGACCGTCGAGGCCGTCGGTGAGGTTGACCGCGTTGCTCGAGCCGACGATGACGAAATAGGTCAGCACGACGAAACCGGCGCCCAGCGGAATGCCGACGCTCTTCACCATCGGCAGGATCAGCGTGGTTTCCACGGGGGCCTTGGCGGTGAGGAAAAGGAAGATCGCCGCGCTCAGGCCGAAAACCGACTGCCAGAAATACTTCCAGCGGCTCGGCAGCCCGCGCGAATTCTTCTCGATCACCTTGCGGTAGTCGTCGACCCAGCCAATGGCGCCGAACGCCAGCGTCACCAGCAACACGGTCCACACGTAGCGGTTCGACAGGTCGGCCCAGAGCAGCGTGCTGATGGTGATGGCCGAGAGGATCAGCGCACCGCCCATGGTCGGCGTGCCCTTCTTCGACAGGTGCGACTGCGGCCCGTCGTTGCGCACCGCCTGGCCGATCTGACGCAGTTGCAGGGTGCGGATCATCCACGGCCCCAGGCACAGCGCCAGCGACAGCGCGGTGAGCACGCCCAGGATGCCGCGCAGGGTCAGGTACTGGAATACCGCGAATCCCTTGTAGAACTGTTGCAGGTACTCCGCCAGCAGCAGCAGCATGATCAGTGTGCCTCCGTTGCGCACAGGGCCTGGACGACGTTTTCCATCGCCGCGCTACGCGAACCCTTGATGAGAATGGTGGTGTCCGCGGCCTGCTCGGCGCGGATCGCTTCGATCAGGCTGGCCTGATCGGGGAAATGCCGGCCCGCGGTGCCGAACGCGGCGACGGCGTGGGCCATGTTCGGGCCGACCGCATAGAGGGCGTCGGCCTTGCCGGCGGCATAGGCACCGACGTCGCGGTGGCCCTGCTCGGCCCACTGGCCCAATTCGCCGATGTCGCCCAGCGCCAGCACCTTGCGCCCGTCGAAACCGGCGAGGATGTCGATGGCGGCGAACATCGAGGCCGGGTTGGCGTTGTAGGTGTCGTCGATCACGCGCACGCCGTTCGGTGCCAACTGCGCCACGGCGCGACCCTTGACCGGCTGCACGCTCTGCAGGCCGGCGACGATCGACGCCAGCGGAACCTCCAGGGCGTGCGCGGCGGCGGCGGCGGCCAGGGCGTTGGCGACATTGTGCCGGCCGAGCAGGTTGAGCTGCACGCGCGCGGAGCCGGCCGGCCCGCGCAACGTGAACGCCGGGCAACCGCGCGCATCGCGCGACAGCGCGTCGGCATGGAAGTCGGCGCCGGCGTCGTTCAGTGCGAAGCTGATGACGCGGCGTCCGGCGGCGCGCGCCGTCCAGATGGCGAACGCCTTGTCGTCGCGGTTGAGTACGGCGATACCGTCCGCCGGCAGCCCTTCGAGGATCTCGCCCTTGGCTTCGACGATCTTGTCCGGACCGCCGAACTCGCCGACATGGGCCAGCCCGGCATTGTTGATGATCGCCACGCTCGGGCGGGTCAGGCCGACGGTGTAGGCGATTTCGCCCAGCCGCGAGGCGCCAAGTTCGATCACTGCCGCCTGGTGTTCCGCGCCCAACTCGAGCAGCGTCAGCGGCGCGCCGAGGTCGTTGTTCAGGTTGCCGCGGGTGGCCAGGGTCGGCCCCTGCACGCGAAGGATCGCGGCGAGCAGCTCCTTGACGCTGGTCTTGCCGCTGGAACCGGTGACTGCCGCGACCTGGCCGCCGAAGGCATCGCGGTTGAGCGCACCGAGGCAACCGAGCGCCAGCCGGGTATCCGCCACCAGCAGTTGCGGCAGCGGCGCGTCGGCCACTTCGCGCTGCACGAGGACGGCGACCGCGCCTTTGACGGCGACTTCGGCGAGGTAATCGTGGCCGTCGAAATTCGGTCCGACCAGGGCGATAAACAGTTGCCCCGGCTGGATCGCGCGGCTGTCGCTGCTGACGGCGGCGAAACTGACGTCGTCGCCGATGAGGCGGGCGTTCAGCGCAGCGGCGACTTCGCTCAGGAAAAGCGGCTTAAGCATGGTTCTGCTCCCAGGCGGCCAGCGCAGCGGCGGCTTCCTGCAAGTCGGAGAACGGCTGGCGCACGCCGGCGATCTCTTGGTAATCCTCATGGCCCTTACCGGCCAGCAGCACCACGTCGCCAGGCTTGGCAGTGGCGACAAGACGAGCGATGGCGGCGCCGCGGCCTTCGACGAATTCGGCGTCATCCGCCGCGCTGAAACCGGCACGGATGTCGTCGAGGATCGCCGCCGGGTTTTCGTTGCGCGGGTTGTCGTCGGTGACCACCACGCGGTCGGCCAACCGCTCGGCGATCGACGCCATCAGCGGGCGCTTGCCGCGGTCACGATCGCCACCGCAGCCGAACAGGCAGAGCAGTTCGCCCTGCACATGCGGGCGCAGCGCTTCGAGCACTTTTTCCAGCGCATCCGGCGTGTGCGCGTAGTCCACCACCAGCAGCGGCTGCGAGCCGCCACCCAGGCGCTGCATGCGCCCTACCGGACCTTGCAGATGCGGCATCACCGCGAGGATTTCGTCCAGCGGGTAATCCATGCCGAGCAGCGCGCCGACCACGGCGATCAGGTTGCTCAGGTTGAAACGGCCAAGCAGCGAGCTGCGCAGCAGGCCTTCGCCGTGCGGCGTCACCAGCTCGGCGCGCACGCCTTCGTCGCTGAAACGCGCCTGGCGGCAATAAAGGTAGGCGGACGCATCGTCCAGGCTGTAGCCGATCAGGCGCGATTCGCCAGGTTGCACGGCCAGCTCGCGGCCGAAGGCGTCGTCCAGATTCAGCACCCGGCAGCGCAGACCCGGCCAGGCGAACAGGCGCGCCTTGGCGGCGCCGTAGGCCTGCATGGTGCCGTGGTAGTCGAGGTGATCGCGGGACAGGTTGGTGAACACCGCGATGTCGAAGGCCAGCGCGGCCACGCGGCCCTGGTCCAGCCCGTGCGAGGACACTTCCATCGCCACCGCGCGAGCGCCGGCCTGCTTCAGGTTGGCCAGGGTGGCCTGTACCGAAACCGGATCGGGCGTGGTGTGGCGACCGCTTTCCAGGGCGTGGTGGAACCCATTGCCGAGGGTCCCGACGATGCCGCAACGCTCGCCGAGACGATCCAGCGCCTGGGCGATCAACTGGCTGACGCTGGTCTTGCCGTTGGTTCCGGTGACACCGATCAGGCGCATCGCGCGGCTCGGCTCGCCGTAGAACCGCCCGGCGATGGCCGAGAGCTGTGCGGAAAGGTTCCTCACCGGCAACAGCACCGCATCGCCCTCGGGCAGTGCCGGCGCGCCTTCGCTTTCGTAAGCGACGGCAGCGGCCCCACGGGCGATGGCGTCGGCGATATGGATGCGACCGTCCTGGCTCAGGCCTGGCACGGCGAGGAACAGGTCGCCGGCGCGCACGGTGCGGCTGTCCAGGGTCAGCTCGCGGATCATCGCGGGATGGCCGCTTTCGGGCAGCAGCTTGTTCAGGGGCATGGTCATCAGCCGCGACCTCCCTGGACGGTCTTCGCATCGGCAGCCTGCACCTCGGCGGGCGGCGGCAGGTTGTCCGGAGCGATGTTCATCAGACGCAGCGCGCCGGACATCACCCGGCTGAACACGGGCGCGGAGACCAGGCCACCGAAGTAGCCGCTCTTGCTCGGTTCGTCGATGACGATGGCCATGGCGATGCGCGGGTTGCTCATCGGGCCGAAGCCGGCGAACAGCGAGCGGTAGGCGTTCTCGGTGTAGCCCTTGGTGCCGACCGAGGCCTTGCGCGCGGTACCGCTCTTGCCGGCGACGTGGTAGCCCGGCACCTGCGCGCGATAGACGCCGCGGGGCGCCTCGATGACCTGCTGGAGCATGCCCTGCATGGTCCTGGCGACGTCCTCGGGGATTACCTGGGCGCTGTCCGGCGTGCGGTCCACGCGGGCCAGCGAGAGCGGCACGATGCGACCGTTGTTGGCCAACGTGGCGTAGGCGTGGACCAGTTGAATCGCCGTCACGGACAAACCGTAACCATATGAGAGGGTGGCGGTCTCGGCCTGTTTCCACTCGCGATGGCTGGGCAGGTTGCCGACGCGCTCGCCGGGGAACCCGAGGCCGGTGTCCTGGCCGAAGCCGACTTTCTGCATCATGTCGTGGATGGCTTCGCCGCCGATGTCGAAGGCGACCTTGCTCATGCCGACGTTGCTAGAGTTGATCAGGATGCCGGTCAGGTCGAGGGTGCGGCCCTCGGTCTTCGACACGTCCTTGATGGTGTAGCGGCCGATCTGCAGCGATCCCGGCCAGACGTCGACGGTGTCGCTGGGTTTCCAGCGACCGCTCTGCAGCGCGGCGCTCATCGACAGCGGCTTCATCGTCGAGCCGGGCTCGAACACGTCGATCATCGCCCGGTTGCGCATGGCGGCCGGCTGCAGGTTGCGGCGGTTGTTCGGGTTGTAGGTGGGCTGGTTGACCATGGCCAGGATTTCGCCGGTCTTCACGTCGACCATCACCAGGCTGCCGGCCTTGGCGCCGAACTCGACCAGCGCATTGCGCAGCTCGCGGTGCGCCAGGTACTGCAGGCGCAGGTCGATGGACAACGATAGCGCCTTGCCGGCCTTGGCGTTGCGGGTGACCTGCAGATCACGGATCAGGTGGCCGCGGCGGTCCTTGAGCACCTGACGTTTGCCCGGCACGCCGGCCAGCCACTGATCGAAGGACAACTCGACGCCCTCGCGGCCGCGATCATCGACATCGGTGAAGCCGACCACGTGGGCGGTGACTTCGCCCGCCGGATAGAAGCGACGGAATTCTTCGATGGAGTAGACGCCCGGCACCTTGAGGTCGAGCACGCTCTGCCCCTGTTCGGGCGTCAGGCCGCGCACCAGGTACATGAATTCGCGGTCGGCGCTCTGCGCCAGGCGCTCGCTGAACGCCTTCGGCTCCTGGCCGAGTGCCACGGCGAGGGCCGGCCATTGGTCACGCGCGGCCTGCAGTTCCTTGCCGTTGGCCCACAGCGTGGTCACCGGCGTACTGACCGCCAGCGGCTCGCCGTTGCGGTCGGTGACCAACCCGCGGTGCGCCGGGATCGGCATGGTACGAACGCTGCGCGCGTCGCCCTGCCCCTGGAGGAAGTCGTGGTCGAACACATGCAGGTCGACGATGCGCCAGACGATGGCCGCCACCATCAGGCCGAGCAGCGCCAGCACCAGGCGGAAACGCCAGGGATAGAGCGCGCCTTCGAGGCCGGTCATGGCGCCACCAGACGGATTTCAGCGGCCTGCGGAACGCGCATTTTGAGCTGTTCGGTGGCCAGGGTTTCGATACGGTTGTGCGCCGTCCAGGTGCTTTGCTCGAGGATCAGGCGGCCCCACTCGGCCTGCGCCTTGTCGCGCACGCTGAGTTCGGCATAGAGCGAATTGAGCAGCAGGCGATTCCAGTGCGCGCTGTAGGACACCGCGATCGCCGACACCAGCACGCCGATGAACAGAATCAGCATCAGCAGGCTGCCGGTCGGCAACGGCTTGGAGAACGAACGGCTCATCGCAGTTTCTCCGCGACGCGCATCACCGCGCTGCGGGAGCGCGGGTTGGCCTTGGTC
This sequence comes from Pseudomonas sp. UBA3153, assembly GCF_002364635.1. Lineage (NCBI taxonomy): Bacteria > Pseudomonadati > Pseudomonadota > Gammaproteobacteria > Pseudomonadales > Pseudomonadaceae > Pseudomonas > Pseudomonas sp. UBA3153. The sequence continues at coordinate 77,200 of NZ_DEYR01000003.1, read as the reverse complement.
TCGGCGTCGGAAGCGTACTGCGGCTTGCCGAGCAGCTTCAGGCGCGGCTCGAAGGCCTTTGGAATGATCGGCAGGTCGCGCGGTAGCTTGTCCGCTTCGCCCTTGGCGTGCTTGCGCATGAACTGCTTGACGATGCGGTCCTCGAGCGAATGGAAGCTGATCACCACCAGCTTGCCGCCGACTTCGAGGGCTTCCAGCGCTGCGTCGAGGCCGCGCTCGAGATCGCCGAGCTCGTTGTTGATATGGATGCGCAGGCCCTGGAAGGCACGGGTCGCCGGGTTCTTGCCCTTCTCCCAGGCTGGGTTGGCCTCGGTCAGCACGGCAGCCAGGTCCCCGGTACGGGTGAACGGCGTCTGTTCGCGACGCTGCACGACGGCGCGCGCCATGCGCTTGGCGAAGCGCTCCTCGCCGTAGTCCTTGAACACGCGGGCGATTTCTTCGTCGCTGGCGGTGGCGATGAACTGGGCCGCACTGATGCCACGGCTCGGGTCCATGCGCATGTCCAGCGGACCGTCGTTCAGAAAGCTGAAACCACGCTCCGGGTCGTCCAGTTGTGGCGAGGAAACCCCGAGGTCCAGCAGGATGCCGGCGACCTTGCCGTCCAGCCCGCGAGCCCGGACCTCATCGCCCATTTCGGCAAAGCTGCGTTGTACAACGACGAAGCGGCCGTCTTCGGCCGCTAGCGTTTGTCCCGTGGCGATCGCCAGTGGGTCCTTATCGAAGCCCAGTAGACGCCCGCTCGAGTCGAGTTTTTCCAGGATCAGCCGGCTGTGTCCGCCACGCCCAAAGGTGCCATCGATATAGCAGCCACCCACGCGGACATCGAGGCTGTCGACGGCCTCGTGCAGCAGTACGGTGATATGGCGAAAGTCGCTGGTCATCAGGCTCACAGGATCAGGTCACGCAGTTCGTCCGGCAGCGCGCCGGGTTGTTTGAGAGCGGCGAGATCGGCGTCGGAAACCGCGTTCCAGGCGTCCTCATCCCACAGCTGGAATTTGTTCAGCTGACCCACCAGCATCGCGCGCTTGTCCAGCTTGGCGTACTCGCGCAGACGCGGCGGAACCAGGAAGCGACCGCTGCCATCGAGCTCGAGATCCACCGCGTTACCAATCAGCAGGCGCTGCAGGCGACGGTTCTCTTCACGCAGGGAGGGCAGTTCACGCAGCTTGGTTTCGATCAGTTCCCATTCGGGAAGGGGGTAGACACAGAGGCAGGGGTCCACGGCGTCGATGGTCACGATGAGCTGGCCAGAGCAACGCGAAACGAGCTCGTCGCGATACCGGCTCGGCATCGCGAGTCGCCCTTTGGCGTCGAGACTGATGGCGTTAGCTCCGCGGAACAAGGTTGCGCTTCCCCAATAATCAGCTTTCCGTGCCCAAATAACCCACTTCGTGCCACTTCGTACCACTTCCGCACACTATAGAAATGCTCGCACCCCACCGTCAAGGCACGCAAAGAGGTAAAAAACCCTTATGTGTCGGTGATTTAGAGATAAGAAGTCGGAGTTGGGACGAGCCCGGAAGAGGGATAAGGCTTAAATAGCGAATACGCGCAAGAACCTGAACTTCAAACTTAAAGTGATTTATTAAGAGTGGGCTCTTGCGGCGATCTGACAGGCGGGGAATACGGGAGAAAAAGAGGTGGAGAGTCGATCTGTAAGCCGGGTTCTGTCGAGGACAGTCATTCCTCTACGACGTACATCGCTGCACGCCTTTAGCAACCTACCCGGTTCCAGCGCGGGCCACGCCAATGGAACCCTATTTGGTCTTGCTCCGAGTGGGGTTTACCTAGCCACGGACTGTTGCCAGCCGTGCGGTGCGCTCTTACCGCACCTTTTCACCCTTACCGGCGCCGAAGCGCTTAGGCGGTTATTTTCTGTGGCACTTTCCGTAGGCTCACGCCTCCCAGGAGTTACCTGGCACTCCGCCCTATGGAGCCCGGACTTTCCTCCCTCCCATATTGCGGAACAATATGGAACAGCGACTGTCCGATCGACTCTCCGCCGGCAAGGGTATCTGCAGGCCGGATAACGAACAAGCCCAGTTTTACTTCTGGCGCTCGAGCGCGACCTGGTAAAGCAGGTTCTTGCGCACGCCCGTGATCTCCGCCGCCAGCGCCGCGGCCCGCTTGAGCGGCAGCTCGCCAAGCAGGAGATCGAGCACCCGCAAGGCTTCCGCGCTCACCGCGTCCTCACCTTCCGGCGCTTGCCATCCGGAAACCAGCACCACGCACTCGCCGCGCTGCTGGTTGCTGTCCGCCGCGATCCACTCGTGCAATTCGACCAGCGGCAGCCCCCTGATGGTCTCGAAGGTCTTGGTCAACTCTCGCGCCAGCACGGCCTGGCGCTCGTCGCCGAACACCGCCCGCATGTCCTCGACACACTCGAGAATGCGGTGCGGCGCCTCGTAGAAGATCAGCGTGCGCGACTCTTCCTTGACCTGCTCAAGGCGCGCGCGCCGGGCGGCCCCTTTGGCCGGCAGGAAACCCTCGAAGATGAAGCGATCCGACGGCAGTCCCGCCGCGGACAGTCCGGCAATCAGCGCGCAGGCGCCCGGCACCGGCACCACGGCAATTCCCGCCGCACGCACCTGGCGCACCAGGTGGAACCCCGGATCGGAAATCAGCGGCGTTCCGGCGTCGGAGATTAACGCGACATCCTCACCGGCCTGCAAACGCGCGAGGAAGCGCCCGCCATGCTCGCGCTCGTTGTACTCGTGGCAAGCCGCCAGCGGTGTGGAGATGCCGAAGTGCTGCATCAGCCGCGCGGAATGCCGGGTGTCCTCGGCCGCGATCAGCGCAACGTCACGCAGGATGTCCAACGCACGGGCGCTGATGTCATCCAGATTGCCGATCGGCGTGGCGACCACATAGAGCGTACCGAACTGGGAATCCCGGGCAGCGGAAGTTGTCACAACACACCTCGCCATTGGCGCAAAAGCGCGCATTGTAGCCCGTTTCAGGCACCCGACATCGCACCACCGGGAGCCCTTGGGTACAATTCGCCCCTCTCTCGTACGAGCAACGGAAACGCTTACATGATTGCCTGCCTGCGTCCGCTCTCAGCACTCTGCATCGCCGCCCTTCTGGCCGCCTGCGCCAGCCAGCCCACCTCCAACCTCGGCGAGTTGCCACGCACACCGCAGGCCAGCATCGAACAGCTCCTTCAGCAGGCAGGCTCCGCCAAGCCGGAAGAAGCTGCTTCGCTGAGACTGTCGGCAGCCGACCTGGCGTACCGACAGAACAACCCCGAGCGCGCGGCACAGATCCTCGATCAGGTTTCGTTGGAGAACCTCAAACCGGCGCAGCAGATCTACGCCAGCACCCTGGCGGCCGAGCTCTCCTTGGCGCGCGGCCAGCCGAAGTCGGCGCTCAAAGCCCTCGAGCATCCGAGCCTGCAACGCCTGGGCGAGCTTCCGGTTGAGCAACAGACCCGCACCCAGATGGTCCGTGCCCAGGCGCTGCAGGCCGATGGACAGGTCCTCGCTGCGGCGCGCGAGCGCGTGTTCATCGCCCCTCTATTGTCGGGACAACAAGCCAACGACAACCATGAGGCGATCTGGACACTGGTCTCCAGCCTGCCGGACGACCAACTGCAACCGACCGCCGACGCCGATCTCGACGGCTGGCTGGCGCTGGTCCGCGCCACCAAGCCGGCCGGCACGCTGCAGCAGCAGAAGGCCGCGATCAATGCCTGGCAAGCCCAGCATCCACAGCACCCGGCGGCTCAGCACCTGCCCGAGGCGCTGGTCAAGCTGCAGCAACTGGCCGATCAACCGCTGACCAAGGTCGCGCTGCTGCTGCCCCAGCAAGGCCAACTGGCCTCCGTGGCCCGCGCGTTGCGCGATGGATTCCTGGCAGCCCAGTTCGAAGCCCAGCAGGCTGGGCAGAATCCACCCCAGGCTACCTTCTACGACAGCGCGCAGCTGACCTCGATGGACGCGTTTTACCGACAGGCGCAGGCCGATGGCGTGCAACTGGTGATCGGCCCGCTGGAGAAGCCGCTGGTCAAGCAACTGGGCGAACGCCAGCAACTGCCGCTGACCACCCTCGCGCTCAACTACAGCGACCTTGCCCAGGCAGGCCCGCCGCAGCTGTTCCAGTTCGGCCTCGCCGCCGAGGATGAAGCCCGCGAAGTCTCGCGTCGCGCCTGGCAGGACGGCATGCGCCGTGCCGTGGCACTGGTGCCGCGCGGGGAGTGGGGTGATCGCGTGCTCGATGCCTTCCGCCAGAGCTGGCAGGCCGCGGGTGGCACCCTGATCGCCGCCGAGCGGGTCGACCAGCCGGTGCAGTTGGCGCAGCAGATCGCCGACCTGTTCCAGCTTCGGCAGAGCGAAGCGCGGGCCAAGCGCCTGCAGAGCGCACTAGGCGTCGAGGTGGCGGCGCAACCCTCGCGCCGCGCCGACGTAGACTTCATCTTCCTCGCCGCCACGCCGCAGCAGGCCCAGCAGATCAAGCCGACACTGACATTCCAGTACGCCGGAGACGTCCCGGTATACGCGACGTCCCACGTCTATTCCAGCAACAACGATCAGACGCAGTACCTGGACCTGAACGGCATCCGCTTCTGCGAAACACCCTGGCTGCTCGATACCGGCAACGCACTCCGCCAGCAGGTGAGCAGCCAGTGGCCGCAAGCCTCCGGCAGCCTGGGCCGGCTCTACGCGATGGGCGCCGACGCCTATCGCCTGGCGCCTCACCTGGGCCAGTTGAAGGCGCTGCCGGAAAGCAGCATCGACGGCCTGTCCGGCCGACTGCACCTGAATCCACAGCAGCGCATCGAACGGCAGTTGCCCTGGGCCGAATTCCGCGACGGCCGCGTCCAGCGCCTTCCGGACGACACATATTGAGCGACGGCCCCGATCGCCAGGCCAGCGGCCGCAGCGCCGAAGCCAGAGCGCTCCAGCACCTGCAACGCCAGGGCCTGCGGCTGCTGGCGCAGAACTGGTCGTGCCGCCGCGGAGAGCTCGATCTGGTCATGCTCGACGGCGATACAGTAGTATTCGTCGAAGTGCGCTACAGGCGTTACGACGCCTGGGGCGGCGCACTGGAGAGCGTGGACGCACGCAAACGCGCCAAGCTCGTCAGTGCAGCCGAGCACTTCCTGCAAAAGGAGTCGCGCTGGAGCAGGCATCCCTGTCGTTTCGACGTGATCGCCATCCGCGCCGACAGCAATCTCCCTACGGATCTGAACTGGGTCCGCAACGCCTTCGATACCTGAAACGGCCGCCAACTGAAGGTCACTTTCCGATGGACATGCAATCCCGAATTCGCCAGCACTTCCAGGCCAGCATTGAGACCAAGCAGCAGGCCATGGACGTTCTGATTCCGAGCATCGAACAGGCCAGCCAGGCGATGGTTCATGCCCTGCTCAACGAGGGGAAGATCCTCACCTGCGGCAACGGCGGCTCCGCCGGTGACGCCCAGCACTTCTCCTCGGAACTGCTCAACCGTTTCGAGCGCGAGCGCCCCAGCCTTCCGGCGGTGGCGCTGACCACCGACACCTCGACGATCACCTCGATAGCCAACGATTACAGCTACAACGAGATTTTCTCCAAGCAGATACGCGCCCTGGGTCAGCCCGGCGACGTGCTCCTGGCAATCTCCACCAGCGGCAACTCGGCCAACGTCATCCAGGCGATCCAGGCGGCTCACGACCGCGAGATGCAGGTCGTGGCTCTGACCGGGCGCGACGGCGGCGGTATGGCCTCGCTACTACTGCCGGAAGACGTGGAGATTCGCGTACCGGCGAAAGTTACCGCGCGCATCCAGGAGGTCCACCTGCTGGTGATCCACTGCCTGTGCGACCAGATCGACAGTCAACTGTTCGGGAGTGAAGAATGATCCGGCAACGCCTTTCCCTGCTCGCCATCGCCCTCTGCCTGAGCGTGAGTGGTTGCAGCTCCGTACTCACGGCCACCCGCGACAAGCCTATAGACGACGATCGCGGTACGCGCACCATCGGCAGCAAGATCGATGACTCGCTGATCGAAACCAAAGCCGCGGTGAACATCGCCAAGGCCAACCCCGATCTCGACCAGAACTCGCACATTGTCGTCGCCAGCTACAACGGCGTCGTCCTGCTGGCCGGGCAAACGCCCCGAGCCGACCTGAAGAACCTTGCCGAGCAATCCGCCGCCGCCGTGCAGCGCGTCAAGCGCGTACACAACGAACTGCAGGTGCTCCCGCCCTCTTCCGCCCTGGCCCGCAGCAACGACTCCTGGCTCACTACCAAGATCAAGACGCAGATGCTCACCGACAGCGTGATCCCCGGCTCACGAATCAAGGTGATCACCGAAAACGGCATCGTCTACCTGCTGGGCCTGGTGACCCACCAGGAAGCCAACCTGGCCACCAACAAGGTGCAGAGCGTTTCCGGCGTGCAGAAGATCGTCAAACTCTTCGAGTACATCGACTAGCAAGGTGCAGGCATGAAAAAGGCGACCCGAGGGTCGCCTTTTTTCATTTCACCACCTTGAGGCTCGGTCGCCCGCTCGGACGCGGCGGCTCGTCGTCCGGACCGTCACCGTCGTCTGCGGGCTCTTCACCCGGTGCGCTGGTGGGCTCCAGATCGAAGACCATGCCCTGTCCATTCTCGCGCGCGTAGATCGCCAGAACGGCCGCCGCCGGAATGAACAGGCTGTGGGCGACGCCGCCAAAACGGCCTTCGAAACTCACCGCCTCGTTGTCCATGTGCATGTGCCGCACCGCGCTGGGCGATACGTTGAGCACGATCTGCCCGTCAGCCGCGTAGCCAGGAGGCACCTGCACCTTGGGGAATTCCGCGTTCACCAGCAGATGCGGCGTACATTGGTTATCGACGATCCACTCGTAAAGCGCGCGAATCAAATAGGGACGACTGGAGTTCATGAAGGCTCCTTGCTGTTAGCGCATGTCGCGCTCGACGGCAGACAGACTGGCCTTGAAGGCCTCGCGGGCGAATTGGCGCTCCATGTAGTCGAGCAGCGGCTTAGCCGGCCGCGGCAGCTCGATACCCAACAGGGGCAAACGCCAGAGAATCGGAAGCAGGCAGCAATCCACCAGGCTCATCTCCTCGCTGAGGAAGTACGGTTTGTCGCCAAACAGCGGCGAAACGCCGGTCAGGCTCTCGCGTAGTTCCTTGCGCGCCTGTACACGCTCTGCCTCCTTGCTGCGCGTGTCGAGTATCCGATCCACCAGCGCGCACCAGTCGCGCTGGATGCGGTGAATCAGTAGCCGGGTATTGGCCCGAGCGACCGGATAGACCGGCATCAACGGCGGATGAGGATAGCGCTCTTCGAGATATTCCATCACCACCGTGGACTCGTACAAGGCCAGATCGCGATCGACCAGAGTCGGCACACTGCCATATGGGTTGGCTTCAGCCAAGCGCGGCGGGCAGCGCCCGGGCTGAACCTCGATGATCTCCGCCGCTATTCCCTTTTCCGCAAGCACCAGGCGCACGCGATGGCAGTAATGGTCTGCGGGGTCGGAATAGCAAGCCAACCGATTGGTTACGCTCATGGCGCTCCTCCTCGCTTGAAATAAAAAGGGCAGAAAACACAGCGCGCCCAATAAGGGCGCGCGCGTTGGATCAGATGAATCGCTCAGCGAATCAATGCACGTCTTTCCAGTATTCGCGCTTGAGCAGGTAGGCGAACACGAAGAAGAAGGCAAGATACAGCAGCACGTAGGTGCCGATGCGCTGGCTTTCCAGTTTGACCGGGTTGGCCGAGTAAGCGAGGAAGGTCACGAGATTCTTGACCGTTTCATCGAACTGCTCTTCGGTTTGGGCACCGGTATTCGGAAGGACGGTGAGCTGGTCGCACGCCTCGTGGGTAATCGGCGTACCGGTGAGCGGATCGAACTGCTTCTTGCCGTCATCGACCAGTTGGACCTGCTTGCAACCCACCACCTGGCGGCCCTGCAATTTACCCAGCACGTTGGGCATGCCAACGTTCGGGAACACCCTGTTGTTCACACCCCAAGGACGCGCCGGGTCTTCGTAGAAAGCGCGCAGGTAGCTGTACAGCCAGTCGTTGCCACGAACGCGGGCGACCAGCGTCAGATCCGGCGGCGCGGCGCCGAACCAGACCTTGGCGTTGGCCGGATGCATGCCGTTCTTCATGTGGTCACCGATCTTGGCACCGGTGAGCACCACGTTCTCCAGCATCACTTCTTCGGGAATGCCGAGATCCTTGGCCACGCGCTCGTAACGCTGGAACTGCGCACTGTGGCAGCCCATGCAGTAGTTGGCGAACGTGCGCAGACCGTCCTGCATGGCAGCCTTGTCGGACAGGTCGACATCGACCTTGTCCAGATGGACGTCATGACCACCAGCGGCAAAGGTGAATACCGGCAGGATTGCAAAAATCAGTGCAGCGAGTTGCTTTTTCATCAGCCATTCACCCTTTCCGGAACCGGTTTGGTCTTCTCGAGCTTGGTATAGAACGGCATCAGGATGAAGTACGCGAAATACAGAACGGTACAGATCCGAGATGCCAAGGTGCGCTCCGGAGTCGGAGCCAGCACGCCAAGCACGCCCAGAATGACGAAGGCGATGCAGAAAACTGCCAGCCACACCTTGCTCAACCAACCCTTGTACATCATCGACTTGACCGGGCTACGGTCGAGCCAGGGCAGCACGAACAGCACGGCAATCGCCGCACCCATGGCGATGACGCCCATGAGCTTGTCCGGAACGGCGCGGAGAATCGCGTAGAACGGCGTGAAGTACCACACCGGAGCGATGTGCTCGGGCGTCTTAAAGGCGTTGGCCACTTCGAAGTTGGGTTTCTCGAGGAAATACCCACCCATTTCCGGGAAGAAGAAGATCACCGCGCAGAACACGAAGAGGAAGACCACTACGCCGACGATGTCCTTGACGGTGTAGTAGGGATGGAAAGGAATCCCGTCGAGCGGAATGCCGTTCTCGTCCTTCTTCTTCTTGATGTCCACACCCTGCGGGTTGTTCGACCCGACTTCGTGCAACGCCAGGATGTGCAGCACAACCAGACCGAGAAGAACGATCGGCAGTGCGATCACGTGCAACGCGAAGAAGCGGTTGAGGGTGATGCCGGAGATCAGGTAGTCGCCGCGAATCCACTGGGTCAGGTCATCGCCGATCACTGGGATGGCACCGAACAGCGAAATGATCACCTGCGCGCCCCAGTACGACATCTGGCCCCACGGCAGCAGATAGCCCATGAAGGCCTCGGCCATCAGCGCGAGGTAGATCATCATGCCGAAGATCCAGACCAGCTCGCGTGGCTTCTGGTACGAACCATAAAGCAGGCCGCGAAACATGTGCAGGTAGACCACCACGAAAAACGCCGAGGCACCCGTCGAGTGCATGTAGCGGATGATCCAGCCGTACTCCACGTCGCGCATGATGTATTCGACGGAAGCGAAGGCTTCCTCGGCGGACGGCGTGAAGCTCATGGTCAGCCAGACACCGGTCAGAATCTGGTTGACCAGCACCAGCAGCGCCAGGGAGCCAAAGAAATAGAAGAAGTTGAAGTTCTTCGGTGCGTAGTACTTGGACAGATGGTCTTCCCACATCTTGGTCGCGGGGAAGCGCGCATCGACCCATTCCATGAATTTGCTCATCAGGCTTTCTCCTGGTCCACACCGACGACGATCACTGCATCCGATTCGTAGGAATGCGGCGGTACCGGCAGGTTCAAGGGAGCAGGTTGCGATTTGTAGACGCGACCGGCCAGGTCATATTTGGAACCATGGCATGGGCAGAAGTAACCACCGACCCATTCAGCCCCCAGGTCGGCGGGAGCGACTTCCGGACGATACGACGGGGAGCACCCAAGGTGCGTGCAGAGCCCCACGAGAATGAGAATTTCCGGCTTGATCGAACGCAGTTTCGGATCGACGTAGGTCGGTTGAACCGACGCTTTGGACTCCGGATCCGCCACGTTGGCAGCCACCTTGTCCAGGTTCTTCAGAATCTCCTCGGTGCGGCGAACGATGAAAACCGGCTGGCCGCGCCACTCAGCAATCATTTGCTGACCCGGCTCGATCTTGCTGATGTTCACCTTCACCGGTGCGCCTGCGGCCTTGGCCTTGGCGCTTGGGAACCACGATCCCACAAACGGGACCGCGGCACCCGCCGCTCCTGCAGCACCCACCACGGAGGTGGCTGCTACGAGGAAGCGACGCCGGCCAGCATTCACGCCGTCATTGCTCATTAAGTCGTCTCCCATCAGCTTTGTGGCCTGTTGGTTCAGGCATCTACTAGGTAAATTTCGGGTCGCGCAAAAAGTTGCCAGATGGTAAAGAAAAGCCCCTTTTCTGACAAGGTAATTACCTGACCCAAATCAGCTGAACGCCTTGTGCGACGGGGACTCCAACGATGCGTCAAGTTGTCACACCAAAAGCGACCGCGCATAAAAAAACGCCCAGATCCGCAAGGAGATGGGCGTTTTTTGAGGTCCAGCGAATTAGCGCTTGGAGTACTGCGGACGCTTACGCGCTTTACGCAGACCGACCTTCTTACGTTCGACTTCACGGGCATCGCGAGTAACGAAGCCAGCTTTGCGCAGGGCAGGACGAAGGGACTCGTCGTAGTCCATCAGGGCACGGGTGATGCCGTGGCGAATCGCGCCGGCCTGGCCGCTGACACCACCACCGAGAACGGTGACGTAGATGTCGAACTTCTCGACGGTCTCGGTCAGCTCCAGCGGCTGGCGAACCACCATGCGGGCGGTTTCGCGACCGAAGAACTGGTCCAGGCTGCGGTTGTTGATGGAGATGTTGCCAGTACCCGGACGCAGGAAGACGCGAGCGGTAGCGGTCTTACGACGGCCAGTGCCGTAATTTTGAGTCGCCGACATAATGAGCTATCCCGTTAAAACTTCAGTTCTTGAGGCTGCTGAGCGGTGTGCGGGTGAGCGGCACCCTTGTACACCTTCAGCTTGCGATACATGTCGCGACCCAGCGGGTTCTTCGGCAGCATGCCTTTGACCGCGGTCTCGATCACACGCTCAGGGGCTTTGGCGATCAGCTTCTCGAAGTTGATCGACTTGATGCCACCCGGGAAACCGGAGTGCGAGTAGTACATTTTGTCGGTGGTTTTGGCACCGGTAACACGAACCTGCTCGGCATTGATCACGACGATGTAGTCGCCGGTATCAACGTGCGGAGTGTATTCGGGCTTGTGCTTGCCACGCAGGCGGCTGGCAATTTCGGTGGCCAGACGACCCAGGGTCTGGCCGGCAGCGTCGACGACGTACCAGTCGCGCTTAACGGTTTCCGGTTTCGCAGTAAAAGTCTTCATTCGTTATAGCCTCAGGGGCCGCCCTGAAAAATAGACGGCGAATCTTACTGAATAGTGCTTGCCCTGACAAGGTCAGGGTCGGCCGGAAACAGACGCTATCGGGGGCTCGGGTCAGCGCGTCCGCTACGGCAAAGGGTTCGGCGGGCTAGGCATCCCCACCTTCAATCCCAACGAGCTAGGCATCCCCGTCGAGAAAGCCGCGGAATTATGCCGATTACTGCAGAAATAGCAACCCGATTTTTCATTTTCGGGCAATGGCTCCGCCTTCAGAACAGCTCCATCGTCCGCGACTCCGCCCCCGGCATCGGTCCTCGGCGGGACGCCAGACGGTCGGCCAGACGGGTCGGCTCCGGCAATCGATAGCCGCGCCCCCAGCCAAGAACCAACTCGACAGCCGACTGCATGGAGACCCGATGTCCCGGAGAAACGATCAGCGGACGCACGCCATCCTTGCTGCGCAGGACCCAACCGATCATGTCTCCCCGATGCTTGAGCGGCACCTTCGCGCCTCGCTGGACGGCCAGCTCGCCGTGCTCGCCACAGAGGATGTTCTTCGCCACGCCAATAGTCGGTAGCCCCGTTACCACGCCCAGATGCGAGGCGATTCCCAGGCGACGAGGATGAGCGATCCCTTGGCCGTCGCAGACGATCAGATCCGGCAGCCGCGGCAGCGATTCCAGCAGCACCAGCAACGCCGGCAGCTCGCGGAAGGACAGCAGGCCCGGCACATAGGGCATGCAGGTGGGAACTCGAGCCACCGATTGCGCCAGCGGTAGAAGCGTCTGCGCATCGAGAAGCACCGCCGCGGCGCGGGTGACGGCGCCGCCCTCCTCGAAACCGACGTCGACACCGGCGATCACCCGCAGCGGGGGATAGTCATCGACGATACGAACCTGCCCGGCGAGCCTGGTCTGCAGGGCACGGGCATTGGCCACGCTGCCATCCCAGCCCTGGAACACTGGATTCGCCGAAGCGACGACCTCGGACATGCACTTCTCCTCTGTGATCCAGATTGGACGAGCGCATGGCCGACGGGTTCGCTAGAGTGTGCGCGCGATGATTTCCTTCATGATCTCGTTGGTGCCGGCGTAGATGCGCTGCACCCGAGCGTCGGCCCAGGCGCGGGCAACCGGGTATTCCCACATGAAGCCGTAACCGCCATGCAACTGCACGCACTCGTCGAGCACCTTGCACTGCAGGTCGGTGCTCCAGTACTTGAGCATCGCCGCCGTCGGCACGTCGAGCTTGCCGTCCAGGTGCAGTTCGAGACAGCGATCAAGAAACACCCGACCGATCTGTATTTCCGTGGCCATCTCGGCGAGCTTGAAACGGGTGTTCTGGAAGTCCGCGATGGCCTTGCCGAACGCCTTGCGCTCGCGGGTGTAATCCAGCGTCCACTTCAGCGCCGCCTCCGCCGAGGCCATGGCGCCAATGCCGACGGTGAGGCGCTCCTGGGGCAGTTCCTGCATCAGATAGGCGAAGCCCATTCCGGCCTGGCCGAGGAGGTTTTCCTTCGGTACCCGAACATCCTGGAAGAACAGTTCGGAGGTGTCCTGCGCCTTCATGCCAACCTTCTCCAGGCGCTTGCCCTTGGAAAAGCCGGGCGTTCCCGCCTCGACCAGGAACAGGCTGGTGCCCTTGGCGCCCGCCTTGGGATCGGTCTTGGCGACGACGATCACTAGGTCGGCGAGAAAACCGTTGGTGATGAAGGTCTTCGAGCCGTTGATGACGTACTCGTCGCCGTCCTCCACTGCGGTGGTCTTGACGCCCTGCAGGTCGGACCCCGCTCCCGGCTCGGTCATCGCGATCGCCGTGACCAGTTCGCCCGTCACCATCCGTGGCAGGTACTTCTGTTTCAGCGTCTCGCTGCCGTAATGCAGGATGTAAGGCGCGACGATGTCCGAATGCAGCGAGAAGCCGATACCGGTCAGGCCCAGCCGGCCGACCTCCTCGATCACCACGGTGCTGTAGAGAAAATCCGCCGCCATGCCGCCGTATTCCTCCGGCAGATGCGAGCAGAGCATCCCCGCCTCGCCGGCCTTGTTCCAGAGGTTCCGGTCGATGTGACCGTCCTTCTCCCACTGCGCGTGGAACGGCACCGCCTCCTGCTCGAGGAACTTGCGCACGCTGTCGCGAAAGAGTTCGTGGTCGGAATTGAACGGGGTTCTGGGAATCATCGGATCACCTTCGGATGCGTCTGTTATTGGAGTTGTAGGCAGCATGAGCCCGAGACTGTAGGTCACGCCGACCCGCTACACACTGGACACAAGCGACAAAAAATAAGACGATCCTGCCGGAAACTGACGCTTATACCCCACTATTTACCTATAAGAACAAGAGCATGCCAAATGCGACCTCCGTGCCCCTGCGGGTCAGCATTCTCGCCACCGAAGGCTCCTTCGGCTCGACGCTGATGCAGGCAAAAGACTTCTTCCACATGGCCAGCGTGCGCCACGGCAAGCAGCTCGGCCTGGGCCCTACGCTGGAAATCCACCTTGTGAGCCCCGACGGCCGCCCGGTACGAAGCTTCAGCGACGTCAGCATCCCGGTGAATGGCGGGCTGCAAGCCGCCGACGCGATCATCCTGCCGGCGTTCTGGGGCAACTTCGATGCGCTGCGCGAGCGACATCCGCAGGTCCTGCAGTGGTTGCGCGACTGCCACACCGCCGGAGGTGCCATCTGCGGCGAGGCCACCGGAGTGTTCTGGATGGCCGAAGCCGGGCTGCTCGATGGCAAGGAAGCGACCACCTACTGGCGCTTCCATGAGGAGTTCGCCCGCCGTTATCCACGCGTGCAGCTGAACCAGGACAAGCACCTCACCGACGCCGACAACCTCTACTGCGCCGGCGGCGTGACGTCCGCCTGCGACCTCTACATCTACCTGATCGAACGTTTCTGCGGCGCCGCGGTGGCGCAGGGCGTGTCGCGCGATATTCTCTTCGAGGTGCAACGCAGCTACACGCCGGGAAGAATCGGCTTCGGCGGGCAGAAGCTGCACCAGGACGTCGCCGTGCTGCAGATCCAGCACTGGCTGGAGGAGCACTTCGCCGACAAGTTCCGTTTCGAGGACGTCGCCCGCGAACACGGCATGAGCATTCGCAATTTCATGCGCCGCTTCCAGGCCGCCACCGGCGACAAACCGCTGCATTACCTGCAACGCCTGCGCATCGAGACGGCCAAGGGCCTGCTCTCGGCGACGCGCAAGAGCATCAAGACGATCAGCTACGAAGTGGGTTACGACGACGCGAGCTTCTTCGCCCGCCTCTTCCGCCAGCACACCGAGCTGTCGCCGAACCGCTATCGGCAGCAGTTCCACCGCAAGGACGCTTGAGCATTCGGGAAGAAAAGGATTCCGGCCGGCGCGGCGAGCAGACGCCCGCCGCGCAACGGGTCAGGGACGGTGCGGGCGCGCGAGGAACTCGTGCGACTGCATTTCCAGCAAACGGCTCAGGGTGCGCTGGAACTCGAAGGTCAGCCGGCCGCCGCTATAGAGGTCCTTCAACTCGACCTCGGCGGAGAGGATGAGCTTGACGTTGCGGTCGTAGAACTCGTCCACGAGGTTGATGAAGCGGCGCGCCATGTCGTCCTTCGCGGCGTCCATCTTCTCGACATTCGAGACCAGCACCGCGTGGTAGACCTTGCCAAGCTCGATGTAGTCGTTCTGGCTGCGCGGGCCGTCGCAGATATCGCGGAAGTCGAACCAGGCGACGTCCTGGCAGACACGGCGCGCATGGATGGCACGGTTCTCGACCATCAGGTCGACATCGTCCTCGGCGTGCTCGCAGTCGTGCAGCAGGCTGACGAAGCTCTGCGCCATGAGCGCATCGACCTCGGCGGAAAGCGGCCAGTGGAACAGCTCGGCCTGCTCCAGCGCGCGCAAGCGGTAGTCGACGCCGCTGTCGACGTTGACGATCTCGGTGTGCTTCTTCAACAGCTCGATGGCGGGCAGGAAGCGCGCGCGCTGCAGGCCGTCCTTGTAGAGGCCGTCGGGAACGATGTTGGAGGTCGCCACCAGGCTCACGCCATTCTTGAACAGCTCCTCGAGCAGGGTCGCCAGGATCATCGCGTCGGTGATGTCTGAAACAAAGAACTCGTCGAAGCAGATCACCCGGCTCTCGTCGGCGAAACGCTTGCCGATGATGGTCAGCGGGTTCTTCTCGCCCTTGAGGGTCTTCATTTCCTCGTGCACGCGCTTCATGAAGCGGTGGAAGTGCGTGCGGGTCTTTTCCTTGAACGGCAACGCGTCGAAGAAGGTATCGACCAGGTAGGTCTTGCCGCGGCCGACACCGCCCCAGAAGTACAGGCCCTTGATCGGCCCCTGGCGCTTCTTGCCGAACAGCTTGCCCAGCAGGCCGGATTTGTTCTGCTCCGCCACGAGGTCGTCGTACAGGCGTTGCAGGTGCCGCACAGCTGTTTCCTGCGCCGCATCGTGGAAGAAGTCGGGACGTTTCAGGTCAGCCTGATAGCGCTCAAGAGGGGTCATGGCCGGGTCGGGGTCGTGAAGCGGGGCCGACACTTTAGCGGCGGCCTCCGGGGTTGGCAATTGGCTGAGGTCGTTCAAGGCACTGTCCTCACGGTTGCAGATAAGGCGGACGGTTGCCAGCGATGAGAGCACCGCGAGGACCGCGGCGTTGCGTGGCGCACGTCGTTGGAGAACGCGCGCGCCACTATGTTCCGTCAGGCGACGAGGCTGGAGAGCGCCTCGCGCAGCCGCGCCATGCCGGCATCACGCTGCGACGCGTCGGCGTAGGCCGGACTCTGCGCCAGCAGCTCGCCATCGAGCCACAGCGCGAAGCGATCGGCATCGGCGCGCAGGTCGAGCGCGTCGGCGCCCTCCTCGACAACGCGCTGGCTGGCGGCACCCGCCGCCTTGGGGTCGGCGAAGGCACGCGAAAGCAGCAGCTCTTCGCCATCGGCGGCGAGAAAGCGGAACTGGAAGCTGCCGTCGCGCTCGCGGAAGCTGACGAACCGCGCCCCCTTGGCGGCCTTCTTCTTGCCGCCGGCGGGGCCCTGCGCCTGGCTGCGGAACGAGCGCAGGCCGACCGACTCGCGCAACTGCTCGAGGAACGGCGTGGCGGTCCTGCGCGCCTTGGCGGCGCCGGCAAGGAGGATGTCCTCCAGATCGGACGGACGCTCGACCAGGGCGTGGTAGCGTTCGCGCGCCTCGCCGAGCTCGTCGTCGAGCAGCTGGAACAGGCGCTGCTTGGCTTCGCCCCAGGCCAGGCCGCTCAGCAGCTCGTCGCGGAAAGCCGCCAACTGGGTGGGCGTGGCGAAGGCCTGGTAGAGGGTGAACAGGTGCGAGTTGTCCGGGTCCTTCGGCTCGCCAGGGGCGCGCGAGTCGGTGACGATGCGGGCGATGGCATCCTTGAGCTGCCTGGCGCTGCCGAACAGCGGGATGGTGTTGTCGTAGCTCTTCGACATCTTTCTCCCGTCCAGTCCCGGCAGCGTCGCCACGCCCTCTTCGATCACCGCCTCGGGCAGGGTGAAGAGCTCCCCGCCGGCACCGAACAGGTGGTTGAAGCGCTGGCCGATGTCACGAGCCATTTCCACGTGCTGGATCTGGTCACGCCCGACCGGCACCTTGTGAGCGTTGAACATCAGGATGTCGGCGGCCATCAGAATCGGGTAGCTGAACAGGCCCATGGTCACGCCGGCATCCGGGTCCTCGCCGCTCTCCAGGTTCTTGTCCACCGAGGCCTTGTAGGCGTGCGCCCGGTTGAGCAGGCCCTTGCCGGCGACACAGGTGAGCAGCCAGGTCAGCTCGGGGATTTCCGGGATGTCCGACTGCCGGTAGAAGGTCGCGCGCTCGGGGTCCAGCCCGCAGGCCAGCCAGGTGGCGGCGATCTCCAGGCGCGAGCGCTGGATGCGCAGCGGGTCGTCGCACTTGATCAGCGCGTGGTAGTCGGCGAGGAAATAGAACGAATCCGCCCGCGGATCGCGGCTGGCGACGATCGCCGGGCGAATGGCGCCGGCGTAGTTGCCCAGGTGCGGCGTGCCGGTGGTGGTGATTCCGGTGAGGATGCGTGTGGTCATGGCGTTCGCTTGTTGGCGGCGTTCGGTCAGAGGCGAGGCAGCAGCAGATCTTTCAGATCGGTCAGTTTGCCGTGAAAAAAGTGGCCGCATTCTGCCACTTTCAGCAGCTCATGGGCACGCGCCTGCGCCGCGCTCCAGTCGAACACCCGCTGCGGCTCGATCACCTCGTCCTGCTCAGGCTGGATCAGGGTGATCTGCCCGTGCGACGGCAGGACGAAGTCGGCACCCAGGCGCATCACCGCCGGCGCGATCATGAACACCTTCTGCACGGCGATGCCGCGCGCCTCGAGGCGCGCCGCCAGGCTGGCCACGACGAAGCCGCCGAAGGAGAAGCCGAGCAGCGTCAGCGGCAATCCCGGATGCTGCGCCAGCAGCCAGTCGGCCGCGGCCTCGGCATCGTCCACTTCGCCCTCGCGCATGTCCGAGGCGCCGGCACTGGCGCCGACGCCGCGGTAATTGAAACGCAACGTCGTGTAGCCAGAATCGCGGGCGGAACGCTGCAGGGTGGAAACCACCTTGTTCAGCATGGTGCCGCCCTGGATCGGATTGGGATGGCAGACCAGCGCCAGGCCACGGGCCTCGGGCAGGTCGAGGTGAAGGGCTTCGAGTTGGCCGCAGGGGCCGTCGAGCAGCAAGGGGGTTTCGCGGGTGAGCAAGGGGGAACTCCGTGACCTCGTGGCGGGTCGACTCGTCTTGGTTGAACCCCGGCGGATTTCAGCGGACTGCGCGAAAAACCACCGGGCAGAGGGATCGCGAGATCCCTCGATCGCATCCGGCGTCGCGGTCATGAAAGCCGCGACGACAAGCCTGGCGACACGCATCGCGGTATACAGCCCAGGCCCGAGCCGGTAACGTAAAGCAAAGCCGTTTATAGAGGAAGGACTCGTGGAACAGACGCTTACGGCCTGGTTGCTACCGGCCCTCACCCTGCTCGCCGGCATCGCCATCGGTTTTCTGGTCGCCCGCCTGCTGCCGCACGCCGCGCCCAATCGCACGCAGCGTCAACTCGACGATCTGCAGGAACGCTTCGATACCTATCAGAGCGAAGTGGTCACCCACTTCAACACCACCGCCGGCCTGGTGAAGAAACTCACCCAAAGCTATCAGGACGTGCAGGAGCACCTGTCCGACGGCGCCAACCGTCTGGCCCTGGACGAGCTGACGCGCCAGCGCCTGCTCGCCGCGCTGCACGCCGACGAAGCCTACAGCCCGCGCGAACGCCTGACGCCGCCGGCGAGCGTCGAAGTGCCGAAGGACTATGCGCCGAAAAGCGCCGACACCGCCGGCACACTGGCCGAAGGCTACGGGCTGAAGAATCGCCACTGACGTCGCAAACTGGTTGACGAATGCCCCGCCAATGCGGGGCTTTTTGTTGGTCGCACGCGGTGAAACCGGCACCACGGAAGATCGCCTGGCGCCTGACGAGAAGCGCGGCACCCGACGCGCGCTCCAGACATGAAAAAGCCCCGCACGAGCGGGGCTTTTTTTGGCGTACGGCGTTTCAGAACCTGTCCGGCGATCCCGCAGCTTTCAACGCCGCGGGCCGCGTGCCGGGTTAGATCGCGCCGCGCTGGCGAAGCAACTCCAGCACCTGCCTGACACCCTCTTCCAGCGAAACCTGTTCGGTATCGATGACCAGATCGGCATCCTGCGGCTCGTCGTAGGCGAAGGAATCGCCCGGGATGTTGCCCTGCCCGGCGGCGTACAACCCTTGCGGATCGCGCGCGCGGCAGGCTTCCAGGGACGCCTTGACGTGCACGGTGATCAGCCGCTGCGCGCCGATGAGGGTCTTCGCCTGCTCGCGCCCTTCGGCGTCCGGGGCGACGAACGCGGCCAGCGTCAGCAGGCCGGCCTCGTTGAACTGGCGTGCCACGTGGGCGGCACGGCGCCAGTTCTCGGTGCGCCCGGAACGGTCCTGCGGCAGGCCCTTGTTCAGGTCGTGGCGCAGGTTCTGGCCGTCCAGCACGTAGACCGCGCGACCTGAATCGAACAGCTTGCGCTCGACCGCGTAGGCCAGGGTGCTCTTGCCCGCGCCGGAAAGGCCGCTGAACAGCACGGTGGCCGGCTGCTGGCCGAAACGTGCGGCGCGCTCCTCGGTGGACACGTGCGCCAGCGCGCCGTGATGACCGCCAGCGCCGCTACCGAGCGGCTGCGCGACGATCATGCCGGCGCCGACAGTGCCGTTGGTGAGCCGGTCGATGACGATGAAGGCGCCGGTGGTGCGGTTTTGCGCGTAGCCGTCGAGGGCGATGGAGGCATCCAGGGCGATGCGCACCTTACCGATCTCGTTGAGCGCCAGGGTGCTCGCCGGCACTTCCTGCAGTTCGTTGATATCGATCTTGTGGGCGAGGCTGGCAATCGAGCCCGGTACGTAGCTGGTGGCGCGCTTGATGTCGTATTTCTTGCCCGGCAGCATCGGCTCTTCGGCCATCCACACCAGCATGGCGTCGAAGCTGTCGACCACTTGGGGACGATTGTCAGCGTGCACCAGCATGTCGCCGCGCGACACGTCGATCTCGTCTTCCAGGGTCAGGGTGATCGCCTGGCCAGGCCCGGCCTGCTCCAGTTCGCCCTCGTAGGTGACGATGGACTTAACCCGGCTGCCCTTGCCCGACGGCAGCACGACGACGTCGTCACCCTTGTGCACCACGCCGCTGGCCAGGGTGCCGGCGAAGCCGCGGAAGTTCAGGTTCGGCCGGTTGACGTACTGCACCGGGAAGCGCATGTCGTCGAAATTGCGGTCGCCGGCGATCTCTACGGTCTCGAGGATTTCCATCAGCGACTTGCCGGTGTACCAGGGCGAGCGCTCGCTGCGGTTGACCACGTTGTCGCCCTTGAGCGCCGACATCGGCACGAACTCGAGGGTGGTCGGCTTGAGCTGGATGTGCTCGGCGAACGCCAGGTAATCGGCCTTGATCTGCTCGAACACCGACTGGTCGAAACCGTTGATGTCCATCTTGTTGATCGCCACGACGATGTGACGGATACCCAGCAGGGAGGCGATGAAGCTATGGCGCTTGGTCTGCGTCTGCACGCCGTAGCGCGCATCGATGAGGATGATCGCCAGGTCGCAGGTGGACGCACCGGTGGCCATGTTGCGGGTGTACTGCTCATGGCCGGGGGTATCGGCGATGATGAACTTGCGCTTGGCGGTGGAGAAATAGCGGTAGGCGACATCGATGGTGATGCCCTGCTCGCGCTCGGCCTGCAGACCGTCGACCAGCAGCGCCAGGTCGATGTCGTCACCAGTGGTGCCGACCTTCTTGGAGTCGCGGGTGATGGCTTCCAGATGGTCCTCATAGATCATCTTGGAGTCGTGCAGCAGGCGCCCGATCAGGGTGCTCTTGCCGTCGTCGACGTTGCCGCAGGTGAGGAAGCGCAGCAGCTCCTTGCGTTCGTGCTGGGCCAGGTAGGCGAGGATGTCCTCGCTGATCAGCTCGGATTGGTGCGACATATCAAAAGTACCCCTGACGTTTTTTCTCTTCCATGGAGCCCGCGCCGTCGTGATCGATCACGCGGCCCTGGCGTTCGGAAGTCCGGGTCAGGAGCATTTCCTGGATGATGTCGGTGAGGCTGGTCGCCTCGGACTCCACCGCGCCGGTCAGCGGGTAGCAGCCGAGGGTGCGGAAACGCACCATCTTCTTGGTGATACGGGCTTTCTCTTCGTCGGAAAGGTGCTCGAGGATGCGATCGTCGTCGATCATGATCAGCGTGCCGTTCTTCTCGATGACGTCGCGCTCGGCCGCGAAATACAGCGGCACGATCGGGATCTGTTCCAGATAGATGTACTGCCAGATATCCAGCTCGGTCCAGTTGGAGAGCGGGAACACGCGGATCGACTCGCCCTTCTTCACCTTTCCGTTGTAGACGTTCCACAGCTCGGGACGCTGGTTCTTCGGGTCCCAGCGATGCTTGCTGTCGCGGAAGGAATACACGCGCTCTTTCGCGCGGGACTTCTCTTCGTCGCGCCGCGCGCCACCGAAGGCGGCATCGAAACCGTATTTGTCGAGCGCCTGCTTCAGCCCTTCGGTCTTCATGACGTCGGTGTGCTTGGCACTGCCGTGGGTGAAGGGGTTGATGTTCTGCGCCACGCCGTCAGGGTTGATGTGGGTGATCAGATCGAGGCCCATCTCGGCGACCATCTTGTCGCGGAATCGGTACATCTCCTGGAATTTCCAGCGCGTATCGACGTGCATGACCGGGAACGGCAGCTTGCCGGGGAAGAAGGCCTTGCGCGCCAGGTGCAGCATCACGGCGGAATCCTTGCCGATGGAATACAGCATCACCGGGTTGTCGAACTCGGCGGCGACCTCGCGAATGATGTGGATGCTCTCGGCTTCCAGCTGCTTCAGATGCGTCAGTTTGTCGACCATGGCTACTCACGGATAGGGGTACATACGGCCAGCGGGCCGTGGACGAGCGCGCACTCTAGCACAGCGCCTTCTTCTATTCAGGGAGCCATCTAGATCGAAACGATCTAGCGTTATGCCCTCGGAAACGCCTGCTCAGATCGGGTTGGGGCAATCGATGAACAGGTGTTCGAGGGCGAATCGGCGCGCCAGATAATCGCCGAGCGCCTGCACGCCGTAGCGCTCCGTGGCGTGGTGGCCGGCGGCGATGAAGCTAACGCCATTCTCCCGCGCGCTGTGGAAGGTCTGCTCCGACGCCTCGCCGGTGAGGTACAGGTCGACGCCGGCGGCGATCGCCTGATCGATGTAGCCCTGCGCCCCGCCCGTGCACCAGGCGACCCGCTGGATCGGCGTATCGCCCTCGATCAGCAGCGGTTCGCGCAGCAGAACGTTCTGCACGCGCCGGGCGAAATCCCGCGCCGCCATGGGTTCGGCGAGCGACCCCACCAGCGCCACGTTGCGCGGATTGTCCGGCTCCAGCGGGCCCTCGACGATCAGGTCGAGCTGGCGCGCCAGCTGCACGTTGTTGCCGACCTCGGCATGCACGTCCAGCGGCAGGTGATAGGCCAGCAGGCTCATGTCGTGGGCCAGCAGGGTCTTCAGGCGGCGGCGCTTCATGCCGACCACGCAGGGATCTTCGCTCTTCCAGAAGTAACCGTGATGGACCAGCACCACGTCCGCCTCGACCTCGGCCGCGGCGTCCAGCAGGGCCTGGCTCGCGGTCACGCCGCTGACGATCCGCTGCACCTGCGGTCGCCCTTCGACCTGCAGGCCATTGGGGCAGTAATCCTGGATGCGTGCGGCATTCAGGTAACGGTCGGCCTCTTCGACCAGGGCACTCAGGGCGACGGCCATGGGCTTCTCCACTCAAGGGGTCGGGACCAGAAGCCGGCCCGGAGGCAGACTTCGGCAAGGGCTGTCCATACTACGGAAAAGCGCGGCAGCAGGTGAAACCGCTGCCCCTCGTTTTTACCAGGACAGCCCTTATAATGCCGCCACTTCGGGCGCCGCGCGGGGACCGATCCGCGCCGCACCGCTGCCAGTACGACCCGCGACGCCGATACGGCGCGCTCCATTTCCCGACGAGACTTTCCTGCGATGCTCAAGGCTCTGCGCTTCTTCGCCTGGCCCCTGGTGGTGGGTTTGCTGCTGGCGATGCTGATCATTCAGCGCTATCCCGAATGGGTCGGCATGCCCAGCCACGAGGTCAACCTGCAGCAGGCGCCGATCTCGATCCTGCCGCAGCGGCAGGGCCCGGTGTCCTACGCCAGCGCGGTGGTCGCCGCGGCGCCGGCGGTGGCCAACCTGTACACCACCAAGGTGATCAACAAGGCCAGCAACCCATTGCTCGATGACCCGCTGTTCCGCCGTTTCTTCGGTGACAACATGCCCCGCCAGCGGCGCATGGAATCGAGCCTCGGCTCCGCGGTGATCATGAGCCACGAAGGCTACCTGCTGACCAACAACCACGTTACCGCCGGCGCCGACCAGATCATCGTGGCCCTCAAGGACGGCCGCGACGCCCTCGCCCGGGTGGTCGGCAGCGACCCGGAAACCGATCTCGCGGTACTCAAGATCGACCTGCCGAAGCTGCCCGCGATCACCCTCGGCCGCTCCGACGACATCGCCGTCGGCGACGTCGTACTGGCCATCGGCAACCCCTTCGGCGTCGGCCAGACGGTGACCATGGGCATCATCAGCGCCACCGGCCGCTACCAGGACCAGAAGCTGAACACCTACGCCGACTTCATCCAGACCGACGCCGCGATCAACCCCGGCAACTCCGGCGGGGCGCTAGTCGACGTGCAGGGCAATCTGATCGGCATCAACACCGCGATCTTCTCCAACAGCACCAGCGGCGGCTCGCTGGGCATCGGCTTCGCCATCCCGGTGAAGCTGGCTCAGGAAGTGATGGAGGCGATCATCGAGCACGGCCAGGTGATCCGCGGCTGGCTGGGGATCGAGGTGCAGCAGTTGACGCCCGAACTGGCGACCTCGTTCAAGCTGGACAGCGGCGTGCTGGTGGCTGGCGTCTATAACGGAGGCCCCGCGCAGAAGGCCGGCCTGCAACCCGGCGACGTAATCGTCAGCATCGACGGCGTGACCGCGCGGGACGGTCGCGCGGCGATGAACCAGGTCGCCCGCGTGCACCCCGGCGAGAACGTCACCATCGACGTGCTGCGCAACGGCAAGCCGCTGAGTTTCAAGGCTCCGGTCGGCGTGCGCCCGCCCCCGGCGCCCCCTGCCCCGGCCGCGACGCCGAACAAGAAGTAGGCCCGCCGCAACGAAAAAGGCCGGGACGCACGACGCGCCCCGGCCTTTTCTTACCCGTGCTTCGCTCAGGCCTGCGGCAGGCCCAGCCCGGACAGCGCCTCGATCAACGCCGCGTTCTGCTCCGGCGTACCGATGCTGATGCGCAGGAACTGGGCGATGCGCGGCGCCGTGAAGTGTCGCACGATGACGCCCTGCTCGCGCACCCCGGCCGCCAGCTGCGCCGCATCGCGCTGCGGATGCCGGGCGAAGACGAAGTTCGCCGCCGACGGCAACACCTCGAACCCCAGCCCCTTCAGCTCGCCCACCAGCTTCTCGCGGCTGTCGATCACCGCCGCGCAGGTCTGCTCGAAATACGCCCGGTCCTCGAACGCCGCCGCCGCGCCGGCGATGGCGATGCGATCCAGCGGGTAGGAGTTGAAGCTGTTCTTGACGCGTTCCAGCGCTTCGATCAGCTGCGGGTGACCGATCGCCAGGCCGACGCGCAACCCGGCCAGCGAGCGCGACTTCGACAAGGTCTGGCAGACCAGCAGGTTCGGGTAGCGATCCACCAGGCTCACCGCGCTGACACCGCCGAAGTCGATGTACGCCTCGTCGACCAGCACCACCGAGTCGGGGTTGGCGCCGAGCAGTCGCTCGATGGCGTCGAGACCGAGCAGGCAGCCGGTCGGCGCGTTCGGGTTGGGGAAGACGATGCCGCCGTTGGGTTGCGCGTAATCCTCGATGCGGATCTGGAAGGCGTCATCCAGCGGTACGGTGCGGTAATCGATGCCGTAGAGGCCGCAATAGACCGGATAGAAGCTGTAGCTGATGTCCGGGAACAGCAGCGGCTGGTCGTGCTGGAACAGCCCGTAGAACGCGTGGGCCAGGACCTCGTCGGAACCGTTGCCGACGAAGACCTGCTCCGCGCGCACGCCATGGAACGCGGCAACCGCCTGCTTGAGGCGCTCGCCGTTCGGGTCCGGGTACAGGCGCAGGGCGTCGCCCAGCTCGGCCTGCATGGCGGCGATCGCTTTCGGCGACGGGCCATAGGGGTTCTCGTTGGTGTTCAGCTTGACCAGTTTGGTCAGCTTCGGCTGCTCGCCCGGCACGTAGGGCACCAGGTTCTTGACGAAGGGGCTCCAGAATTTGCTCATCTGCCCTTCTCTCCTCGAATACGTTGCATTAGGGGTGACGGGTATCGCTTCGCTCGATGCACGAAGCTACGATCCCATAGGGTGCGCCGTGCGCACCGGAACACTCACAAGGTGCGCACGGCGCACCCTACTCACTTGATCCGGTACTCGGCACTACGCGCGTGAGCGGTCAGAGACTCGCCGCGAGCGAGCACAGAGGCCACCTTGCCCAGCTCGGAGGCACCGGCGGCCGAGCAGTGGATGATCGACGAGCGCTTCTGGAAGTCGTACACGCCCAGCGGCGAGGAGAACCGCGCGGTGCCGGAGGTCGGCAGCACGTGGTTCGGCCCGGCGCAGTAGTCGCCCAGCGCTTCGGCGGTGTAACGCCCCATGAAGATCGCTCCGGCGTGGCGGATCTGCGGCAGCCACTGCTCCGGCTCGGCCACCGACAGCTCGAGGTGCTCGGGCGCGATACGGTTGGCGACTTCAATGGCCTGGGCCGTGTCGGCGACGTGGATCAGTGCGCCGCGGCCTTCGATGGAGGCGCGGATGATCGCCTCGCGCTCCATCGTCGGCAGCAGCCGGGCGATGCTTTCGGCGACGCGATCGAGGAAGGCGGCGTCCGCGCTGACCAGGATCGACTGCGCGTCCTCGTCGTGCTCGGCCTGGGAGAATAGGTCCATGGCGATCCAGTCCGGATCGGTCTTGCCGTCGCAGACGACGAGGATTTCCGAGGGACCGGCGATCATGTCGATGCCGACCTTGCCGAACACGTGGCGCTTGGCGGTGGCGACGTAGATGTTGCCCGGCCCGACGATCTTGTCCACTGGCGGCACGCTCTGCGTGCCGTAGGCCAGCGCGGCGACGGCCTGGGCGCCGCCGATGGTGAACACCCGGTCGACACCGGAAATGGCGGCGGCGGCGAGGACGATCTCGTTGATCTCGCCGCGTGGCGTCGGCACCACCATCACCACCTCCGGCACCCCGGCCACCTTGGCGGGAATCGCATTCATCAGCACCGACGACGGATACGAGGCCTTGCCGCCCGGCACGTAGAGCCCGGCGCGGTCCAGCGGCGTGACCTTCTGCCCGAGCACCGTGCCGTCGGCCTCGGTGTACGTCCAGGAGTCCTGTTTCTGTTTCTCGTGGTAGCTGCGCACCCGCTCCGCGGCCTTCTCCAGCGCCTCGCGCTGTGCCGGGGTGATGCGCTGCAGCGCCAGCTCCAGGCGCTCGCGGGGCAGGATCAGGTCGGCCATGCTGGCGACGTCGAGGCCGTCGAACTGGCGGGTGTAGTCGACCAGCGCCGCGTCGCCGCGCTCGCGCACGGCGCGGATGATGTCCAGCACGCGCTGGTTGACGCCCTCGTCGGACACGCTCTCCCAGCTCAGCAGATGATCCAGATGCGTGGCGAAATCCGGATCGGTGGCGTCGAGTCGGCGGATGGCGATGGGAGCGGTCATGGCGAGCCTCTTGATTGGCGATTCGATGAGCTGTCGGGATCATCGCGCACGCAGAGGAGGCGGGGCAAAAGCGGCACGGAGCGGTTCATGAAGCCACCCCGGATACGCTTTCGACACGGCCCGATCGGCGCGGCGGATCGTGGACAGGTCTCAGGCGCCGCTAGACTACCAAGCCGTCCGCGCGGGCACCTGAGAATATGGCTATGACGCGGATAGGCGGATGCGGCCGGGCCGCACGGTGGTCAGTGATGGTGTCGTTCGACGGCCGCGCGCAGGGTGTCGATCAGCGCCTGGATGCGCGCATGCTGCATCTTCATCGAAGCCTTGTTGACGATCAGCCGGGAGCTGATGGTGGCGATCAGCTCCTGCGCTTCGAGGCCGTTGGCCTTCAGAGTGTTGCCGGTGTCGACCACGTCGATGATCTTGTCGGCCAGGCCCACCAGCGGCGCCAGCTCCATCGAACCGTAGAGCTTGATGATGTCGACCTGGCGACCCTGCTCGGCGTAGTAGCGCTTGGCGACGTTGACGAACTTGGTCGCCACGCGCAGCCGGCCCTTGGGCATCGGCGCGCCGATGGCGCCGGCGGTCATCAGCTTGCACTTGGCGATGCGCAGATCGAGCGGCTCGTAGAGGCCCTGCCCGCCGTACTCCATCAGCACGTCCTTGCCGGCTACGCCGAGGTCGGCGGCACCGTGCTCGACGTAGGTCGGCACGTCGGTGGCGCGAACGATCAGCAGGCGCACGTCATCCTGAGTGGTGGGGATGATCAGCTTGCGGCTCTTGTCCGGATTCTCGGTCGGCACGATGCCGGCCTCGGCCAGCAGCGGCAGGGTGTCGTCGAGAATGCGTCCCTTGGACAGCGCGATGGTGAGCATTGCGGTTCCTTACTAGCCCGGCACGCGACGGATCTTCGCGCCCAGCAACTGCAGTTTTTCCTCGATGCACTCGTAGCCACGGTCGATGTGGTAGATGCGGTCGATCAGCGTGTCGCCCTCGGCCACCAGGCCGGCGATCACCAGACTGGCGGAGGCGCGCAGGTCGGTGGCCATGACGGGAGCGCCCTTAAGCTTCGGCACGCCGGTGACGATGGCGGTGTTGCCTTCGACGAGGATTTGCGCGCCCATGCGGTTCATCTCGTAGACGTGCATGAAGCGGTTCTCGAACACCGTCTCGATCACCGCGCCAGTGCCTTCGGCGATGGCGTTGAGGGAGATGAACTGCGCCTGCATGTCGGTCGGGAACGCCGGGTACGGCGCGGTACGGATGTTCACTGCCTTCGGCCGATTGCCCTTCATGTCGAGGGCGATCCAGTTGTCGCCGGTATCGATCGAAGCGCCGGCTTCCTGGAGTTTGAGCAGCACGGCTTCGAGGATGGTCGGATCGGTGTCCTTGAGCTTCACCCGGCCACCGGTGGCGGCGGCAGCGGCGAGGTAGGTGCCGGTCTCGATGCGGTCGGGCATCACGCTGTAGCGTCCGCCGCCGAGGCGCTTGACGCCGTCGATGACGATGGTGTCGGTGCCGGCACCGCTGATCTGCGCGCCCATGGCGATCAGGAAGTTGGCCAGGTCAACCACTTCGGGCTCGCGCGCGGCGTTTTCCAGCACGCTGCGGCCGTTGGCCAGGGCCGCGGCCATCATGATGTTCTCGGTGCCGGTCACGCTGACCGTATCGAAGAAGAACTTGGCGCCGCGCAGGCCGCCCGCCGGCGCGCGAGCCTTGATGTAGCCGCCTTCGACATCGATCTGCGCGCCCATCGCCTCGAGACCGCGAATGTGCAGGTCGACCGGACGCGAACCGATCGCGCAACCGCCAGGCAGCGCCACTTCGGCCTCGCCGAAACGGGCGACCATCGGGCCGAGCACGAGGATCGAGGCACGCATGGTCTTGACCAGCTCGTAGGGCGCGACCAGCGTCTTGATGCTGCTGGCATCGACTTCGACGCTGAGCTTCTCGTCGATCACCGGCTCCACGCCCATGCGGCCGAACAGCTCGATCATGGTGGTGATGTCGTGCAGGTGCGGCAGGTTGCACACGGTGACCGGGGTGTCGGCCAGCAGGGTCGCGGCGAGGATCGGCAGCGCCGAGTTCTTCGCCCCGGAGATGCGGATTTCACCCTTCAGGGGAATGCCGCCGGTAATGATCAGTTTGTCCATGGGAATCTCGTCGCCAGCAGGCTCGCGGGCCGCGTTGGATGAATCGGGCGCCGCGGCGAAGGGGTGCGCGGCTGCCTGGTGAATGGGGTGTCGAGGTGAACGGCGCGCCTCAGCCGCGCTCAGCCCAAGCGCTCTGGCTGTAGAACTTCATGGTCACCGCATGGATGCTGCCGTCGGCGATCCAGGGATTGAGATGGCTGTAGACCTGCTGCTGGCGCTTGACCGGGCCGAGCGCGGCCAACTCGTCGCTGATCAGGTTCAACTGGAAATTGCAGCCTTCGCCTTCGACTTCCACCACGGCTCCCGGCAGTTTCTCTTCCAGGAATTGTTTCACTTGTGTGGCCTGCATGTTGAACCTCGATCGACGCACGAATACTTGACGGCAGAGCCTGGGCTCGCGGGCCGGCAATGATACAAAAAAAGCCTTGCGCCTGCGAATCCGCAGATCGGACGCGGTCAGGCTTCCAGCGGCAGAACCTCGAGCACCTCGCTCACCTGCGCGATCTGCCGCATGTCGCAGGGCAGATTGCGCACCACCAGCGACTTGCCGGCCTGCCTGGCATCGCGCATGAACGACAGCAGCAGGGAAACGCCGACGCTGCTGGATTTCTCCACGTCGGCGCAGTCGATGACCAGACGATTGACGCTGCTCGCCGCGATCAGCTCGCGACCGGCTTCGCGCAAGGCCGGCCCCGAGCCGTAGTCGATCACGCCGACCAGGGCCAGTTCACCCGGCGCATCCTCGCGAATGCTGGCAAGGCTGACGTCGCTCATTGCGCGGCCGCCGCCTTCTTGCCGGCGTCGGTTTCCTTGGCCTTCTCGACCACCTGGGCCCAGCCGTCGATGGTCTTGTCCAGGTCGTTGCCGTTCTTCTGCATGGCGTCGGCGAACTGGTCGCGGAACAGCTTGCCGATGTTGATGCCGTTGATGATCACGTTGCGCAGCATCCACTGATCGTTCAGCTTCACCAGGGTGTAGGAAATCGGGTAGACGGTGCCCTTGCTGTCGGTGACGTTCATGCCGACCGTAGCGCGCTCGCCGTCTTCCTTGGCGGACTGCACCCTGATGTCCTGGTTGTCGTACTCGAGCAGCGCGTTGCCGTAGAACTGCATCAGGCTGCGCTTGAAGTTTTCCTCGAAGCGGCTGATCTGCTCGGGCGACGCTTTGCGCGAGTACTTCACGGTCATGATGCTGCGCGAAATGCCCTGGGAGTCGACCACCGGCCCAAGGATGTCGTTGAGCGCCTTGTAGAAGGCTTCGCGGTCGGTGCTGTACTGCTGCTTGTTGGCCTGCAGGTCGGAAAGCAGCTCGTCCACGGTCTTTTGCACGACCTGCTGCGCAGAGGGCGCGGCGTTGGCGAAGAGCGGCAGAGCGGCAAGCAGGATCAGCAGGCCGTGGCGCAAGGCAGTCATCATGGTGCACATCCTCATTTGGCTTCTTTATTCACCGAATTCATCAGGAACTTGCCGATGAGGTCTTCCAGCACCAGCGACGATTGCGTGTCGCGAATGGTACCGCCCTCCTTCAGCACTTCCTCCTCGCCGCCGACGCTGATGCCGATGTATTTCTCGCCCAGCAGGCCAGCCGTGAGGATCGACGCGGTCGAATCGGTCGGCAGGTTGTTCACCGACTCGTCTATCGCCATGGTCACGCGACCGGTGTAGGTATCGCGGTCCAGGTCGATAGCGGTGATCTTGCCGATGTTGACACCGGCCATGGTCACCTTCGCCCTTACGGTAAGACCCGCAATGTTGTCGAAGTGCGCATACAGCGTGTAGGTATTGGTATCCGCCGTCGGCGACAGACCGCTGACGCGCAGGGCGAGCAGCAGCAGTGCCAGCAGCCCGGCCAGAAGAAACAGGCCGACACCAATTTCGAGGGTGCGGATTTGCATCAGAAATCTCCAAACATCAAAGCGGTCAGAATAAAGTCCAGCCCGAGCACGGCCAGAGAGGCGTAGACCACGGTTCGGGTCGTCGCGCGGCCGATTCCTTCGGAGGTCGGCTCGCAGTCGTAGCCCTGGAACACGGCGATCCAGGTCACCACGAAGGCGAAAACGACGCTCTTGATCACCCCGTTGAGCACGTCCGAGGTGAAGGTGACGCTGCCCTGCATGTTCGACCAGAAGGAGCCTTCGTAGACTCCCAACCAGTCCACGGCGACCATCGCCCCGCCCCAGATGCCGACCACGCTGAAGATCATCGCCAGCAGCGGCATGGAAATGAAACCGGCCCACAGGCGCGGCGCGATGATGTACTTGAGCGGATCGACACCGATCATTTCCAGGCTGGAAAGCTGCTCGGTGGACTTCATGTTGCCGATCTCGGCCGTCAGGGCCGACCCGGCGCGGCCGGCGAACAGCAATGCGGTGACCACCGGGCCGAGCTCGCGCAGCAGGGTCAGCGCGACCATCTGGCCGACCGCCTGGTCCGAGCCGTACTTGCTGAGGATGTTGTAGCCCTGCAGCGCCAGAACCATGCCGATGAACATGCCGGAGACCACGATGATCGCCAGCGACATCACGCCGACCGAATACAGCTGGCGAACCAGAAGCTGCATGCCGCCGCCCAGCTCGCTACGCCCAAAAAGGGCACGCGACAGGAACAGCGTGGAACGCCCCAATGCGGCGAGCGTGTCGATGCCGGCCTTGCCGAGCAGACGCACCCGTTCGAGGAAAGACTTCTTGCGCATCAGCGCCCCCCCAGGAGTTCGTCGCGGAAGTCCGCCGCCGGGTAGTGGAACGGCACCGGACCGTCCGGAGTGCCTTTCATGAACTGGCGGATGCGCGGGTTATCCGACTCGCGCAGGGACTGCGGCGTACCGTGGCCAAGGACCTGGGAATCGCCCACCACATAGATATAGTCGGCGATGCTGGCGGTTTCGGCGAGGTCATGGGAAACCACGATGCTGGTGATGCCGAGGGCATCGTTGAGCAGCCGGATCAGGCGCACCAGGACGCCCATGGCGATCGGATCCTGGCCTACGAAGGGCTCGTCGTACATGAGGATCTGCGGGTCCAGCGCGATGGCCCGGGCCAGCGCGACGCGGCGCTTCATGCCGCCGGAGAGTTCGTCGGGCATCAGCTCGACGGCACCGCGCAGGCCGACCGCCTGCAGCTTCATCAGGACGATGTCACGGATCATTTCTTCGGGCAGCTTGGTGTGAACGCGCAGCGGAAACGCGACGTTCTCGAACACGTCGAGGTCGGTGAACAGCGCGCCGCTCTGGAACAGGACGCCCATCTGCTTGCGCATGTCGAACAGTTCGTGGCGCGACAGGCACGGCAGGTTGTACCCGTTGACCCACACCTCGCCACTGGAAGGCTTCAGCTGGGCGGCGATGAGCCGAAGAAGGGTGGTCTTGCCACTGCCAGACGGACCCATGATCCCGGTGACCTTGCCACGCGGGATGCGGATGTCGACATTGTTCATGATGCTACGCGTGCCGCGCATGAAGGTGACGCCCTTCAGCTCGACCGCATAACCGTTATCGCCGCTCATTGATACTCCTTGCCACACAGCCTATGCAGCAGACGCCGTGCGCTCTAGGGAGGGCACAGGCGTTTTGCGGCCAGCCGGTTTGGGCGCGCACTATAGCACCGCCGCGACAGCGCCCAAAGGCGGCGACGCATGCGGTTGCATGTTTTGCCTGCGTGCCACGGGCGAAGGCAGGTGAGCGTCAACGGCCTTTGCCGGTATAATCGTTCCCTTTTGATCGAACCGTCGCCGCCCATGACTCCATCGAACGACCTGATCCAATCGGCCCAACGCACGATCCGCCTGGAAATCGAAGCGATCGAGGGCCTGCTGCCCCGCCTAGACGGCGAGTTCACCCGAGCCTGCGAGTTGATCCTCGCCAGCAAGGGTCGCGTGGTGGTGCTCGGCATGGGCAAGTCCGGCCACATTGGCCGCAAGATCGCCGCCACCCTGGCGAGCACCGGCACCACATCGTTCTTCGTCCACCCCGCCGAGGCCAGCCATGGCGACATGGGAATGATCACCGGCGATGACGTGGTGCTGGCGCTGTCGAACTCCGGCACCGCCGCCGAAATCGTCACCTTGCTGCCGCTGATCAAGCGCCTCGGGATCAAGCTGATCGGTATGACCGGCAATCCGCAATCGCTGCTCGCGCTCGCCTCCGACGTGCACCTGGACGCCGGCGTCGACAAGGAAGCCTGCCCGCTGAGCCTGGCGCCAACCTCCTCCACCACCGCCGCGCTGGTCCTCGGCGATGCGCTGGCAATCGCCTTGATGGAAGCGCGCGGCTTCACCGCCGAACAATTCGCCTTCTCCCATCCCGGCGGCGCGCTGGGCCGGCGACTGCTGCTCAAGGTCGAGAACGTGATGCACAGCGGCGCGGCGCTGCCGCAGGTGGCCAAGGGCACGTCGCTGCGCCAGGCGCTGCTGGAAATGAGCCAGAAGGGACTGGGCATGACGGCGGTGACCGATACGGAGGGTCACCTCGCCGGAATCTTCACCGACGGCGACCTGCGCCGCGCGCTGGACCGTGACCTGGACATTCGCCAGGCGCTGATCGACGAGGTCATGACCGTGCATGGCAAGACCGCGCGCCCCGACATGCTCGCCGCCGAGGCGCTTAAGATCATGGAAGACAACAAGATCAGCGCGCTGGTGGTGGTCGACGAGGCCGACAAGCCGATTGGCGCGTTCAACCTGGGCGATCTGCTGCGCGCGGGGGTGATGTGATGGGCGATGCCGACCTGCTGCAACGCGCCCGAGCGATCAAGCTGGCGATCTTCGATGTCGATGGCGTGCTCACCGACGGCAAGCTGTACTTCCTCACCGATGGCAGCGAATTCAAGACGTTCAACACGCTGGACGGCCACGGCATCAAGATGCTGATCGGCTCCGGCGTGAGTACCGCAATCATCAGCGGACGCAAGACGCCGGTGGTCGAGCGCCGCGCGCAGAACCTGGGCATCCAGCACCTTTATCAGGGTCGCGAAGACAAACTGGTGGTGCTCGACGAACTGCTCGGCCAACTCGGCCTGGACTACGCGCAGGTTGCCTACCTAGGTGACGACCTCCCCGACCTGCCGGTGATTCGCCGGGTGGGTCTGGGCATGGCGGTGGCCAGCGCCGACAGCTTCGTTCGCCAGCATGCCCACGGCGTCACCCGCGCCCGCGGTGGCGAAGGGGCGGCGCGCGAATTCTGCGAGTTCATCATGGCCGCCCAGGGCACGCTCGACGCCGCCCAGTCGGCCTACCTCTGAGGTCCTGCGATGCTCCGTAAACTGCGCACCTTCGGCCCCCTGGCCCTATTCGCCGCACTGCTCGTGGCGCTCGGCTACTGGAACATCCGCCCGGAGACCTTCCTCGACCGGCCAGGTGCCAAGGTCGACGAGGCCGAGATCGATTTCTACGCGGACAACGCCCGCACCCTGCAGTACCAGCCCGACGGCAAGTTGCAGTACGAGATGACCGCGACCAAGCTGGAACACGTCAAGGCCAGTGACATCACCTTGGTCAGCGCGCCGGACCTGATGCTCTATCGCGGCACGGACCTGCCCTGGCATGTACGCAGCGACCGCGCGGAAGTCGCGTCCGGCGGCACCCAGGCCGAGCTGATCGACGCCGTTCGCGTCGAGCGAACCGACGTCAAGGGCCGCCCGACGGTCCTCACCACCAGCCGCCTGACCGTATTCCCCAAGCAGCAATATGCGCAGACCGAGCAAGCCGTTAGAATCGACGCCGCCAACGGGGTGACCACGGCAAATGGAATGAAAGCGTATCTGAATGACAACAGGATGACCCTGAAGTCCAACGTAAGAGGCCAGTATGAGGCTCGTTAACAGTTTCTCCCTCCGTGCTCTTCCCCTGTTGATCAGCCTGGGCGGCGCGCTAGGAAGCGCAGGCGCATGGGCCCTCCCCTCCGACCGCGACCAGCCGATCCGCGTCCAGGCGGACAGCGCCGAGCTCGACGACAAGCAGGGCGTCGCCGTGTACCGCGGCGGCGTGGTGATCACCCAGGGCACCCTGAAGATCACCGGCGATACGGTCACCATCACCCAGGACAAGAACGGCGACATCAAGGTCTTCACCTCGGTCGGCCGGCCCGCCTACTACGAGCAGAAGCCGGCGCCCGACAAGCCGCTGGTCAAGGCCTATGGCCTGACCATCCAGTACTTCGCCGACAACGAACGTATCGTCCTGATCGACCAGGCCAAGGTCGTGCAGCAGGGCAATACCTTCCAGGGCGAGAAGATCGTCTATGACACCCAGCGGCAGATCGTGAATGCCGGTCGCGCGACCGGCAACAACGTCACCGCGCCGCGTCCGCGGGTGGACATGGTGATCCAGCCGAAGAAAAAAGAGCAGCAGGGGCAACCCCAGTAATGGCCACACTGAAAGCCCAACACCTGGCGAAGAGCTACAAGGGGCGCCAGGTCGTCCGTGACGTCAGCCTGTCGATCGAAAGCGGCCAGGTGGTCGGCCTGCTCGGCCCCAACGGCGCCGGCAAGACCACCTGCTTCTACATGATCGTAGGCCTGGTGCAGGCCGATCAGGGCCGCGTGCTGATCGATGATCAGGACGTCAGCCATCAGCCTATGCACGGCCGCGCCCGCGCCGGCATCGGCTATCTGCCGCAGGAAGCCTCGATCTTTCGCAAGCTCAGCGTCGCCGACAACATCATGGCGATCCTCGAGACCCGCAAGGACCTCGACGGCGCCGGCCGGCGCAACGCGCTGGAAGACCTGCTGCAGGAGTTTCATATCAGCCACATCCGCGACAACCGCGGCATGAGCCTGTCCGGTGGCGAGCGTCGCCGCGTCGAGATCGCCCGCGCCCTGGCGACCTCGCCGAAGTTCATTCTCCTCGATGAGCCCTTCGCCGGCGTCGACCCGATCTCCGTGGGCGACATCAAGCAGATCATCCATCACCTGAAGAACAAGGGCATCGGCGTCCTGATCACCGATCACAACGTCCGCGAGACCCTCGACATCTGCGAGACCGCCTACATCGTCAATGACGGCCGGCTAATCGCCGAAGGCGACGCCGAAACGATCCTGGCCAACCAGATCGTCAAAGAGGTGTATCTGGGCCACGAGTTTCGTCTGTAGCGAAGGCTTTTCGCTACGGAAAGGTTCCCCATCTCTGGAAAATCATTCTAAAATCGGGCATATAATTTGCTTCCGGCAGCGCTCCGGCGCTCAGCAGTGCACAGGCGTTAGACGCCGGTAATCAAGGTCTGCCATGAAACCATCGCTCGTTCTCAAGATGGGCCAGCAGCTGACGATGACTCCTCAGCTGCAACAGGCCATTCGCTTGCTCCAACTGTCCACCCTGGACCTGCAACAGGAAATCCAGGAGGCACTGGAGTCCAACCCGATGCTCGAGCGTCAGGAGGAAGGCGAGGACTTCGACAACACCGACCCTCTTGCCGACGGCGATGCCCTGCCCAATCCCGGCACCCAGGAAGTGGCATTCCAGGAGTCCACCGTACCCACCGTGGAGAACCTCGAAGAGGGCGACTGGCACGACAGCGAACGCATCCCCAGCGAACTCCCCGTCGACACCGCTTGGGAAGACGTCTACCAGACCAGCGCCAGCAGCCTGCCGAGCAATGACGACGATGAGTGGGATTTCACCTCGCGCACGTCCAGCGGCGAGAGCCTGCAGAGCCACCTGCTCTGGCAACTCAATCTGGCGCCGATGTCGGACACCGACCGGCTGATCGCCGTGACGCTGATCGACTGCATCAACGACCAGGGTTACCTGGAAGAATCCCTGGCGGACATCACCGAAGGCTTCGATCCGGAGCTCGACATCGAGCTCGACGAAGTCGAGGCCGTTCTGCACCGCATCCAGCAGTTCGAGCCGGCCGGCATCGCCGCCCGCGACCTCAGTGAATGCCTGCTCCTGCAACTGCGCCAGCTACCGCCGAAGACCCCGTGGCTGAGCGAGGCGCAACGCCTGGTCGGCGACTACCTGGAGCTGCTTGGCAGCCGCGACTACAGCCAGCTGATGCGGCGCATGAAGCTCAAGGAAGACGAGCTTCGGCAGATCATCGAACTGATCCAGAGCCTCAACCCGCGGCCCGGCTCGCAGATCGAAGCCAGCGAACCCGAATACGTAGTGCCCGACGTCATCGTGCGCAAGCACAACGAGCGCTGGCTGGTCGAGCTGAACCAGGAAGCGGTGCCGCGCCTGCGGGTCAACCCCCACTACGCCGGCTTCGTTCGCCGCGCCGACTCCAGTGCCGACAACACCTTCATGCGCAATCAGCTGCAGGAAGCGCGCTGGTTCATCAAGAGCCTGCAGAGCCGCAACGAAACGCTGATGAAGGTCGCGACACAGATCGTCGAACACCAGCGCGGCTTCCTTGAGTACGGCGAGGAAGCGATGAAGCCGCTGGTTCTGCACGACATCGCCGAAGCCGTGGGCATGCACGAATCGACGATTTCCCGCGTCACCACGCAGAAGTTCATGCACACCCCGCGTGGCATCTACGAGCTGAAATACTTTTTCTCCAGCCACGTCAGCACCTCGGAAGGGGGCGAATGCTCGTCCACCGCGATCCGCGCGATCATCAAGAAACTGGTCGCCGCGGAAAACGCGAAAAAGCCGTTGAGCGACAGCAAGATCGCTGGTTTACTGGAAGCACAGGGCATTCAGGTGGCACGTCGCACAGTCGCCAAGTACCGCGAATCGCTGGGCATAGCGCCGTCGAGCGAACGCAAGCGACTGATGTAGTCAGCCCCGTAACGAAGGCACCCGCCTTCCCCTGCTCCGGATAGCCGGAGAGCGGCAAAAGAGCCTCAAACGCCAGATTTTCGGTGGCAGGCCCGTCAGCCTGTCTCTTCTAAGCGGCAACAAGGAGAAGCGGTATGCAAGTCAACATCAGTGGCCATCAACTGGATGTGACCGACGCCCTACGCGACTATATCGAGGAGAAATTCAGTCGCCTTGAGCGACACTTCGACAAGATCACCAACGTCCAGGTGATCATGGAAGTCGAAAAGCTGAAACAGAAAATCGAAGCCACCCTGCGCATCGCCGGGGGCGAAGTGGTCGCCAATGCGGAGCATGACGACATGTACGCGGCCATCGACTTGCTGGTCGACAAACTGGATCGCCAGCTGATCAAGCACAAGGAAAAGCAACTGAACCGCCAGCAAGGTGCTGCGGCTCGCTGACCCTCCCCTATGATCCGACTTGAAAATATCCTGACCCCCGGTCGCGCCCTCGTCGGCGTGCCGGGCGGCAGCAAGAAACGTATACTCGAGCAGATCGCCCAACTGATCGCCCGCGAGTTACCGACCCTGGAAACCCAGGACATCTTCGAAAGCCTGGTTGCCCGCGAAAAGCTCGGTTCCACCGGCTTCGGCAACGGTATCGCCATCCCCCACTGCCGCCTCGCCGGCTGCGAATCGCCGATCAGCGCGATCATGCACCTGGAAACGGCGGTAGACTTCGACGCCATCGACGGTGCACCGGTGGACCTGCTGTTCGTCCTGCTGGTGCCGCAGGCGGCCACCGATGAACACCTCGAATTGCTCCGCCAGATAGCCAGCATGCTCGACCGTGCCGAGGTGCGCGAGCGCCTGCGTGCGGCGGATAGCAGCGAGGCCCTGTATCAGGTCGTGGTGGACGTACAGAGCGGGCACTAAGGCCAACCTATGCGTCTGATCATCGTCAGCGGCAGATCCGGATCGGGCAAGAGCACCGCGCTCGACGTGCTGGAAGACAGCGGCTTCTATTGCATCGACAACCTCCCAGCCGGCCTGCTGCCAGAGCTCGCCGAGCGGGCGCTGATCCACACCGAACTCGCCCAGCCGCTGGTCGCCGTGTCCATCGATGCGCGTAACCTGCCGAGCCACCTGCAGCGCTTTCCCGAGCTGCTCGCCGAAGTCCGCGCCCGGCACATCCAGTCCGACGTGCTGTTCCTCGACGCGGAGCCGGAGACGCTGCTCAAGCGCTTTTCCGAGACCCGTCGGCGCCATCCGCTGACCAGCGCCACCCGCTCGCTGGCCGAAGCCATCGACGATGAAAGCCAGCTGCTCGGCCCGATCGCCGACCTCGCCGACCTGAAGATCGACACCACCCACCTCAACCTGTACCAGCTGCGCGACACCATCAAGTTGCGCCTGCTGAACAAGCCCGAACCCGGCACGGCCTTTCTCATCGAATCCTTCGGCTTCAAGCGCGGGATGCCGGTGGATGCCGACCTGGTGTTCGACGTGCGCTGCCTGCCCAATCCCTACTGGAAACCGGAGCTGCGCGAACATTCGGGCCTGGAGCAACCGGTGATCGACTACCTTTCGGCGCAGCCGGACGTGCAGGAGATGTATCAGGACATCAGTACCTATCTGCAAAAATGGCTGCCGCGCTTCGCCGCCAGCAACCGCGCCTATGTCACCGTCGCCATCGGCTGCACCGGCGGGCACCATCGCTCGGTCTACCTTGCGGAACGCCTCGGCGCCGCCCTCAAAGAACAATTGAAGAACGTCCAGGTTCGCCACCGCGACCTTCATTAAGGAACCCGCGATGCCTGCGTGTGAAATCACCATCATCAACAAACTCGGCCTGCATGCACGCGCCGCCGCCAAGTTCGTCGGCGTTGCCGGCCGCTTTCCCTGCGCCGTTCGCGTGGGGCGTGGGCCGGAAAGCCTGGTCGATGGCAAGAGCATCATGGCGGTCATGATGCTGGCCGCCGGGATGGGCACTGCAATCCACCTGCATACCGAGGGCGAGCAGTGCGACGAGGCGCTGGACGCGCTGGTCGAACTGATCAACAACCGCTTCGACGAAGGCGAGTGAGGCGCCGGCTCAGGCCAGCGCCGTATCCAGCACCCTCATCAGGCAGAACCCCAGCACCAGGCAGATGCTCGCCTCGACTTCGAAGTCATTCCGATGCGATTCGGGAATCATCTCGTGAGCGACGGCGAACAGCATCGCCCCCGCCGCCATCGCCAGCCCCCAGGGCAATAGCAGCGTCGAAACGCCCACCAGCCAGGCACAGATCACCGCGAACAGCGGCTCGACCGGCCCGCAAGCCGCACCGATCAGCAGCGCCCGCCCTCTTCCCATCCCAACCCACCAGCACCAGCACCAGCACCAGCGAGATGATCAGCCTTCCGGCAGATCCTGCAGCGCGATGCCCCACGCCAGGCAGTCCGCTCCGGCCGGTCTCGCGCCGGCCGAAACGCCCGCCGCCGTGCCATCGAGGATGTGCAGGGACAACGGCGATGACGAACAGCAGCACCTGCGGCGACAGCGGCCAACGACCGAGCGCGTCCGCTTCCAGGTTCGGCTGCGGCGGCAGGTGACCCAGGCCGAACAAACGCGCGGATACCGATGATCACTTGCAGGGCTTTTGAGGACGAACGGAAACGGTCGCCTGCGCGAAAGGAGCCGGCGATCGCAAAGAAGGGAGTGGTGCTACACGTGGCTGTCGTGCTGACAGCCGGGGAAGCAAGGAGCGCGACGGAGGCTCAGGCGAGCCCCATCTCCTTGGCTTCCTGCTCGCGCTTGAGTTGCTCGTCGAGCCAGGCAACGAGGTTTTCCGGCTGCTGCAGCTGCTTGATGTCCTCGCCCAGGTACACGTTGTCTTCCTCGAGGAAAGCGCTCTGCTGGCGCGACAGCCGCCGCACGATCTTCGGGTTCACCGCCTGCTGCGGATCCAGGTCGAAGCAGTCGCGGAACAACTGCTCCTCGTTTGCCACCTCGTCGCGCACTTCCTCCAACTGATCGGTGAGCACGCGGTTGAAGTGCTTGAGCTTCTCGTCGGCCAAGTCGGCGAGGTTGCTCGGCCGGATCTGCTCGATCTCCAGCTGCAATTGCAGCAGGCTCAGCAGGTTGCTGCGCTCGTAGGCCTGGTTGACCTGCTGCATCAACGCCGTCTTGCGCTCGCGTTCGGCGCTGTCGGTCTCGCGGTCCGGATGCAGGCTGCTGGCGAGCTGCCGGTAGACCTCGCGCACGCTGCGACTGGCCTGACGCCGCGCCTCTTCGTCATGCCGCCCACGCAGCAGCCGCGGGCGCTCCGCCGTGGGCGGCGGCTCTGCGCTCGACAGCCCACGCGACTCGCCCCCTTCTCCGCCCTCCACGGCACCGGCGGAATCCACCGTTTCACCCGCCAATGCGTCCTGCAGGGCCTGCGCCTGCTGCACCAGGGTGTCGAAATCCAGGCGGCTGTGGCGCTCGACCAGCCCGCGCAGGATGTCGTCCTTCTCGCCGCTCTCGATCAGCGGAAGCACCGAATCGAGAATGATCTCGTCGACCAGCTGACGGTGCGCGGCGCTCAGCTCCACGCCGGTGGAAGCCCGATCGAGTGCCTCGGCGAGTTGTCGGTTGAGCGCCCAGTGCGCGTCCAGCAGCGGCAGGTAGGTCTCGCCGAAGAAGCGCTCGTAGTCGTCGATCACGCCCTGCCAGGCCTCCAGACGCTCGCGTTCGCCTTCGAGCGTTTCCACCAGGCCGTTGAACTTGCGCTGGGTCCCGGATATCGCCTGCCCCGGCGCCGGCTTGGCGCGCAGCAGTGTTTTTTTCTTCGCCATGTCAGCTACCCGCCACCGTCATCTTCTCGATCAGCACCGAGCCGGTGCGGATATTGCTGCGCAGTTCGAGGTCACTGCCGACGGCGACGATCTGGCGGAACATGTCGCGCAGGTTGCCGGCGATGGTGACTTCCTGCACCGGGAACTGGATCTCGCCGTTCTCCACCCAGTAACCGCCGGCGCCGCGCGAATAGTCGCCGGTCACCAGGTTGAGCCCCTGGCCCATCAGTTCGGTGACCAGCAGCCCGCGGTCCATGCGCTTGAGCAGGGCCTTCTGGTCTTCCTCGCCGTGGGTGACGAACAGGTTGTGCACGCCTCCGGCGTTCGCCGTGCTCGGAATACCAAGCTTGCGCCCGGAATAGGTGCCAAGCACGTAGGAGACCAGCTCGCCATTGGCCACGAAAGGCTTGGCGTAGGTCGCCAGGCCGTCGCCGTCGAAAGAGGCGCTGGCCATGGCGCGGGGAATGTGCGGACGCTCGTCGAGCGTCAGCCACTCGGGGAACAGCCGCTCGCCCAGCGCGCCTTCGAGAAACGAGGATTTGCGGTAGAGGTTGCCGCCGGACACCGCGGCGAGGAAATGACTGAACAGCCCGGTCGCCAGCTCGGCGGCGAACAGCACCGGCACTTCGCAGGTCGGCACCGGGCGCGCACCAAGGCGGCTCACCGCGCGCTCGGCGGCGCGACGGCCGATGTAGGCCGGCGCGCCGAGCAGTTCGCCCTGGCGGTTGACGTCGTACCAATAGTCGCGCTGCATCTGCCCGTCGGCCTCGGCGATCATCACGCAGCTGAGACTGTGGCGGGTGCTGGCGTAACCGCCGACGAAACCGTGGCTGTTGCCGTAGACGCGGCAGCCCTGGTGGGTGCTGACGCTGGTTCCATCGGCGTTGCGAATCCGCGTATCGGTATCGAAGGCGTGCCCCTCGCAGTCCAGTGCCAGCTCGATGGCGCGCTCCGGGGTGATCGCCCAGGGATGGTAGAGGTCGAGCTCGGGCAGCTCGCGGGCCATCAGCGCGGCGTCGGCGAGGCCGGCGGCCTCGTCCTCGGAGGCATGCCGGGCGATCGCCAGGGCCGCCGCGACGGTTTCCTGGATCGCCGCGTCGCCACTTGCCGAGGTGCTCGCCGAACCCTTGCGCTGTCCCAGGTAGAGGGTGATGCCGAAGCCTTCGTCGCGGTTGAACTCGACGGTTTCGACCTCGCGCTGACGCACCGAGGTGGACAGCCCCTGCTCCACCGACACCGACACCTCGCTGGCGGTGGCGCCCTGGCGCCGGGCTTCGGCGATGATGCGTTCGACCTTCGCCTGCAATTCCGGCAGGGCCTGCGGCCCGACGATGTCTGTAGAACTCATGGCGACTCCTCAATCTGTTCGTTGGCAGCGCCGCAAGGACGGGCTGCGAGCTCCCGCCGTGGGGCTGCTGTTATCATGGCGGCGTTTTCCACTGGATCGCCCCCATGTCTGAATCTATCGACGATGCCTTCTCCGAGGAGAAGAGCAAAACCCAGGTAAAGCGCGAGCTGCATGCGTTGCAGGAGCTCGGTCAGCGTCTGACCCAGTTCAAGCCCGACGTGCTCGAACGCATGCCGCTGTCCGATGCCCTGCGCCGGGCGCTGGCCGAAGCGCCGAAGCACACCGCCAACGTCGCCCGCAAACGCCACGTCCAGTTCATCGGCAAGCTGATGCGCGATCAGGACGTCGAGGCGATTCTCGCCCTGGTCGACCAGCTCGACTCCTCCACCCGCCAGTACAACGAGCGTTTTCACGCCCTGGAGCGCTGGCGCGACCGGCTGATCGGCGGCGACGACACCACGCTGGAAAACTTCGTTGCCGAATACCCGGAAACCGACCGCCAGCACCTGCGCAGCCTGGTCCGTCATGCCCAGCACGAGGCGGCCCACAACAAACCGCCGTCCGCGGCGCGGAAGGTCTTCAAGTACATCCGCGAACTCGACGAAACCCTGCGCGGGCTTCGTTGATCCGCCGCTCCGGCGCCCTCAGGCGCCGGTTCCACCCACGGTGATCCCGTCGATCTTCAGCGTCGGCTGACCGACGCCCACCGGCACCGACTGGCCGTCCTTGCCGCAGGTGCCGACGCCGCTGTCCAGCGCCAGGTCGTTGCCGACCATCGACACCTTGTTCATCACTTCCGGACCGTTGCCGATCAGCGTCGCGCCTTTCACCGGGGCGCCGAGCTTGCCGTCCTCGATCAGGTAGGCCTCGCTGGTGGAGAAGACGAACTTGCCGCTGGTGATGTCCACCTGGCCGCCGCCGAGGCTGGCGCAGTAGATGCCCTTCTTCACCGAGCGGATGATTTCTTCCGGGTCGCTTTCACCGGCCAGCATGTAGGTGTTGGTCATCCGCGGCATCGGCAGGTGCGCGTAGGACTCGCGGCGGCCGTTGCCGGTCGGCGCCACCCCCATCAGGCGCGCGTTCAGCTTGTCCTGCATGTAGCCCTTGAGCAC
Organism: Pseudomonas sp. UBA3153; assembly: GCF_002364635.1. Lineage (NCBI taxonomy): Bacteria > Pseudomonadati > Pseudomonadota > Gammaproteobacteria > Pseudomonadales > Pseudomonadaceae > Pseudomonas > Pseudomonas sp. UBA3153. The sequence goes on along the minus strand of NZ_DEYR01000003.1, from coordinate 33,519 downwards.
GCCGTTCTCGATCAGCGTGGTGCAATGGGTCGGCGTGCCTTCGTCGTCGATGCTCAGCGAACCGCGGCGGTCGGCCAGGGTGCCGTCGTCGACGATGGTGCACAGGCTCGACGCCACGCGCTCGCCCATGCGGCCGCTGTAGGCCGAGCTGCCCTTGCGGTTGAAGTCGCCTTCCAGGCCGTGCCCGACCGCTTCGTGCAGGAGCACGCCGGACCAGCCGGACCCGAGCACCACCGGCAGCGTGCCGGCCGGCGCGGGGATCGCCTCGAGGTTCACCAACGCCTGGCGCAGCGCCTCGCGGGCGTAGCCGGTGGCGCGGTCTTCGAGGCCCACGCTGTCGAGGAAGAAACGGTAGTCGGTACGCCCGCCGCCGCCGTGGCTGCCGCGCTCGCGACGGCCGTTCTGCTCGACGATCACGCTGACGTTGAAGCGCACCAGCGGGCGGATGTCCGCGCCCAGGCTGCCGTCCAGCGCGGCGACGAGGATGCGTTCCCAGACGCCGGCGAGGCTGACGGTGACCTGCTTGATGCGCGGATCGAGCGCGCGGGTGGCGACGTCGATGCGCTTGAGCAGCTCGACCTTCTGCGCGCGGTCGAGCACGTCCAGCGGGTTGTCCAGGGCATACAGGCGCGGCACGTCCGGGCTGGAGAAGGCCTGCACGCGGCCTTCCTGTCCGGCGCGGGCGATGGAGCGCGCGGCACGGGCAGCGGCACCCAGCGCGGCGCCGGTGATCGCGTTGCTGTAGGCGAAGCCGGTCTTCTCGCCGGACAGCGCTCGCACGCCGACGCCCTGGTCCAGGTTGAAACTACCGTCCTTGACGATGCCGTCCTCGAGGACCCAGGACTCGGAAATCTGGTCGTGGAAATACAGGTCGGCGGCGTCGATACCCGGCCCGGCGAGTTCACCGAGCAACGCCGGCAGGGCGTCCAGGCTCAGGCCGCCGGGGCTCAACAGGTGTTCGCTTACGCGGTGCAGCATGGTCGTCATAGTCACTCCAGGGTGATCGGCCGCGGGGCGGTCGACACGGAAAATCGCCGGTGGCCAGTGACCGGCATGCGCTGGCGGATGCTCGCCTGTTCCTCGGCGTCGCGCTGACCGAACAGCACGCCCTCGCCGACCGCCCGCTCGGCGACGATGCCCCCCCAGGGGTCAACCAGCAGCGAATGGCCGTAGGTCTCGCGCGGGCCGGGGTGCATGCCGCCCTGCGCCGCCGCCAGCAGGTAGCACTGGGTTTCGATGGCGCGGGCACGCACCAGCACTTCCCAATGCGCGGCGCCGGTCACTGCGGTGAACGCCGAGGGCGCGCTGATCAGCTCGGCGCCGGCCTCGCGCAATCGCGTGTACAGCTCCGCAAAGCGCAAATCGTAACAGACGCTCAGCCCCAGCCGGCCGACCGGCGTATCCGCCAGCACCAGCCGTCCGCCGTGCCGGTAATCATCGGACTCCCGGTAACGACCGCGGCTGTCGCTCACGTCGACATCGAACAGGTGCAGCTTGTCGTAACGCGCCGCGCGCTCGCCGTCCTCGTCGATCAGCAGCGAGCAGGCATTGGGTTTGCCGTGCGGCTCGTCGTCGGCCGGCAGCGGCACGGTGCCCGCCACTACCCATAACCTGAGGTCGCGGGCAGTGCGTTTCAACCACGGCAGGATCGGTCCCCGCCCGGCGGCTTCCTCGTGGCCGATGCGCAAGGCGTCACGACGGCCCATCGCGGCGAAGTTCTCCGGCAGCACGGCGAGCCGCGCGCCGCCGTCCGCGGCTTGTCGCAACAGCCGCTGGGCGGCCGAGAGATTGGCCAGGACATCGTCCTGGCTGACCATCTGGATCAGCGCAATGCTCATGGGCGCTCCGCGCGGACAAGGAGGGCAGCGGGTTCGCACAGGCCGCTCACTTCGGCTTCTCGAAAGGCTTGTCGAAGCTGATCTTCGGGTCCTGCAGCGAGCCTTCTACGTCGTACTGTACGCTGGCCAGCCGCGCCACCTTGTCGCCGAACAGCTTGTCGGCGACGAACAGCGCACCGCCGATGGCCGGCGCACCGACGATCAGCGCGGCGATCGGCAGGTTGTTGCTCACCGGCAAGGTCACCAGCAGCTTGGCGTCGATCTGGTCGTTGAGCATGTCCAGCGTGCCATTCAGCTCGAGGTTGCTCGAGGGCCCGGTCAGGGTGATCGGTTCGCGGGTGGTGAACACGCCGTCGCTGCCGAGCAGGCGTCCCTTGACCCGGTCGTAGCTGAGGCCTTTGCCGAGCAGGTCGGAGAAGTCCAGGCGCAGGCGCCGGCCGATGGAGTTGAAGTTGAGCAGGCCGAACACACGCAGCGCCGAGGCGGAGCCCTGGGCCTCGACGAACTGGCCCTTGTGCAGGCTGGCGTCGATGTCACCGGAGAAACGCTTGAGGCTGAACCAGGCCGGCGAGCCCGGCCAGCGCCCGTCGACATCCAGGCTGAACTTCTCGCTGGTCACGCTCGGTGCGAAATCCCAGGCCAGCAACACGTTGGAGAGATCGCCGCCGCCGAGCTTCCCCTTGAACCAGCTGGCGGGCGCGGCCTGGCCTTCCCAGCCACCCTCGCCGCTGATCTGCAGGCCCTTGAGGCCCAGCTTCACGTCGCTGAAACGCGCGCCGGTGGCGGTCGGCCGCGACTTGAACGACCAGGCGCCGAGCAGCACGTCGCCCTGGTACACCTGGTCCACATGCAGGTTGAGCGCCGGTATCGAACGCGGATCGACATCGGCCAGCGGATCGGGCTTCTCCACCACCGGCGCCTGCGGATCCAGCGGCACGGGGTCGGCGGCCGGCAGGCGCAGGCGACGCAGGTCGACGTAGACCGGGCCGTCATCGTCCGGCAGGTCGATGCGCCCGGACAGCGGGTCGCTGTCGATGATCGCCTGCCAGGTGTGCTGGCCACGCTGGATCTGCGCGCTGACGTCGTTCACCTCGCGACCGAACCCCTTGAAGGTACCGATGCGCACGTCGATGGCGCGCAGCAGTTGCTGCGCGTCCTTCGGCTGCACCGGCGCCTTGCTCTGCTCCAGCGCGGCTTTCCAGGCATCCAGGTCGAACTCGGCGAGGCTCCCGCGCACCCTAAGGCCGCGGTCGACCGGCGCCACCGCGGCGCCTGCGCCGAGGCGCAGCTCGCCACGCAGCTGCTTCTGGTCGTTCGCCGGCATCGCCAGCGCCAGGCTGCCGGCGTCCTGCAGGTCGGCCCACATGCGCCGCTCTGGACCGCTCAGGTTCATCCGCCAGGTGGCGTTGCGGGTCTCGTCGACGCCCTTGCCGAAGGGCGCGGGCAGTTCGATGCCGACGCCCTTGAGGTCGGAGTCGACGCGCAGCTGGCTGTCGTCGGAAATCGACACGCCGAGGCGATAGGGAATGCTGCCGGTCACGGGCAGCGTCTGGGTCACGCCGAGCCATTCGGCGAGCGTCTTCACCGCCACCTGGCCGCTGGCCTCGATGCGTGTCAGCGGCCGGGCGCTGCCTTCGGCGAACACCTTGCCCTGCACCGGCCTGCCGAACAGTTGCGCACGCACGTCCGGCGCGCTGAGGCCCTTGGCGCTGTCGAAGCGGAACGCCCCGGACACCTGGCTCAGTTCAAGCAGTGGCTTGTCGATGCGCAGCGCCGCGCCCTGGGTGGCGAAGTCGACCACGACCAGCGGCTGCCCGCCCTTGTTCAGCGGGATGTCGAGCTGCAGACGGCCATCCAGCGGCCCCTCGCCACGCCAGCCGGCGAAGGATTCGGCGGCGCTCTTAAGCGGGGTTTCCTGGAGGATCTTCAAGCCGTCGGCCACGCTGCTGGCGACCTTGCCGTCGATCAGCAGGCGCGACACCTGCCCCGCCGGCACGTGCGGCACCCGCGCCTTGACGTCGGTCACGCGGCTGTCCAGCAGCAGCCCTTCGGAGACGTCGACCCGCACGCCGCTGTCCTCGACGAACACTTCGCCCCGCGCACCGCGCACCGACGGCCAGCCGGGCTGAAAGGCCAGTTCGGCGTCGTGCACCTTGAAGAACAGGTCGATGGACCGGGCGCCGTCCTGCGCGCCGTGCATCAGCGAGCCCTGGTACTGGAACCAGCCTTCGTCGATGCGCCCGCCGCGGATCGCCGTCTTCAGCCAGTCGGCCAGCGCAGGGCTGAGGGCCGGCGTCACCGTCGGCAGGTACTTCTCGGTGTAGCGCGCGTCGCCGTCGTGCAGTGTCACGCGCAGGTCCATGTAGCTTTCCCGCGACGGGTCGCGCTGCAGGCGGATCAGCATGTCGCCGGCGAGCTCGCCCTCGTCGCCGCTGACCTTCATGTAGCGGCTGGCGAGGGTGAAGGCTTCCTGATCGAGGCTCCAGGTCAGGCGCGCGTTGGCCTGGCGGTATTTCCACGGCTGCGGGAAGAAATGGTCGAGGTGCAGCACGAAATCCGGGGCATCCAGGCGCAGCTCGCCCTGGCCGAGGTCACCGGAGATGGCGCCACTGACGTTCTCCGCGGCGGGCGCCCCATGCACGGCGTTGAAGGCGATGCGCTCGAGGTTGGCGGCGAACTGGACGCGCTTGTCGCCTTCGGCCTGGGGTTGCCAGGCCAGTTGCACGTTGTGCAGGGAACCGCGCGGTTGCAGGCCTTCGATGATCTCGGCGAGCTTGTCCGGCAACGGCGCCAGGGCCTCGACGGCGGGCGCCAGCGGGGTCAGGTCGAGCCGGTCGGCGGCGAGCTTCCAGACTTCGTCGGCCGCGCCACGCCGCTGCTGTCCCAGCGCCAGCTTGACCTCGCCCCAGCGGGTTTCGCCGAGGCTCACGGCCAGCGAATCGACCAGCAGGTCGAAGCCATCGTCGCGGCGGTCGTAGTAGGCGTTGAAGGCCAGGTCGTCCATCGTCACCGGCTTGCGCTCGGCATAACCGGCGGACACCTTAGGCGCATGCAGGCGGGCCACCGCACGGGCGACACCACCGTTGGCCCAGGTGGCCCAGACTTCGCCACCGGCCTGCAACGCACCGATGTGCCAGTCGCGGGTGAGCCGCGCCGGCAGCCACTGCGCCCAGTCGCTCTGCGGCAGGCTCAGGTAGAACTCGGCCTCGGTGTCCTGCCAGCCGCTGGCGCTCAGCCGGCTGTTGAGGTCGAACATCAGCGGCTGGCCGTCCGGCAGCATCAGCCGACCGTCGAGGCGCTGGCGGGCGCCGCTGCGCAGGGTCAGGCCGACCGAACTGATGCCGATCGGCTCGGACCCGGAAGGCTTGAGGATCAACTGGCTGTCCAGCACGGACAGCGTCGCAACCTTGCGCAGTTGCTCGAGTATCTGCGCCGGCTGCACGGCAGGCTGGCCGGGACGCTGCGGCAGGCCCTGCAGCGCCCACTTGCCCTCCTCGTCCTGGACCAGGCTGAGTTGCACGCCGCTCAGTTCCAGATGGGCGATGCGTACCTGCCGCGCCAGCAGGCTGGCGAGCAGGTCGGGCTTGATCCGCACCTGCTCCAGGCGCAGGTGCGCATTGGCATCGCCGACCAGCACGTCGTGGGCGAACAGCACCGGTGCGAAACCCTGCCAGCGACCTTCCAGGCTGCCGATGCTGACCGGTATCTGCAGCGCCTCGCCGGCCTTGGCCTGCACCTCGGCGCGGTACTCCGCCAGCAGCGGCACCAGTTGCCGGCCGAGGCTCACATACAGCGCCGCGAGGACCAGGAACAGCGCGCAGGCCCACAGCCCGCCACGCACTAAGGCGCTGAGCAAACGGGCCACACGGCCCTCGCCGGCCGGCGCGCTCAGAGCAGCACCACGTCGTACTGCTCCTGGGAGTACATGGTTTCGACCTGAAACTTGATGGTGCGCCCGATGAACGCCTCGAGATCGGCGACGTTGCCGGATTCCTCGTCGAGCAGCCGGTCGACCACCTTTTGGTTGGCCAGCACCCGGTAACCCTCGGCCTGGTAGGCACGCGCCTCGCGGAGAATTTCACGGAAGATTTCGTAGCAGGTGGTTTCCGGGGTCTTCAGCTTGCCGCGGCCGTGGCAATGGCCGCAGGGCTCGCAGAGGATCTGCTCGAGGCTTTCGCGGGTGCGCTTGCGGGTCATCTGCACCAGGCCGAGTTCGGTGATGCCGATGATGTTGGTCTTCGCATGGTCGCGTTCGAGCTGTTTTTCCAGCGTGCGCAGGACCTGGCGCTGATGCTCCTCGTCCTCCATGTCGATGAAATCGATGATGATGATGCCGCCGATGTTGCGCAGGCGCAGCTGCCGGGCAATGGCCGTGGCCGCCTCGAGGTTGGTCTTGAAGATCGTTTCTTCCAGCGTGCGATGACCGACGAACGCCCCGGTGTTGACGTCGATGGTGGTCATCGCCTCGGCCGGGTCGACCACCAGGTAGCCGCCGGACTTGAGCAGCACCTTGCGCTCCAGCGCCTTCTGGATTTCGTCCTCGACCCCATAGAGGTCGAAGATCGGCCGTTCGCCCGGATAGTGCTCCAGGCGGTCGGCGACTTCCGGCATCAGTTCGGCGACGAACTGGGTGACCTTCTGGAAGGTTTCCCGGGAGTCGATGCGAATCTTCTCGGTGCGCGGGCTGACCAGGTCGCGCAGCGTCCGCAGGGCTAGCGAAAGGTCCTCGTAGATCACCGTCGGCGCCCTGGCCTCCTGCATCTGCGCGGCGATCTGGTCCCACAGCCGGCGCAAGTAGCGGATGTCGGCGAGGATCTCCTCGGCGCGCGCGCCGTCGGCAGCGGTGCGCAGGATGAAGCCACCGTTCTCCTGGATGCCTTCGGCCGCAACGCAGTCGGCGACCACCTTCTTCAGGCGTTCGCGCTCGGATTCGTCCTCGATCTTCAGCGAGATGCCGACGTGCGCGGTGCGCGGCATGTACACCAGGTAGCGCGACGGGATCGACAGGTGAGTGGTCAACCGCGCGCCCTTGCTGCCGATCGGGTCCTTGGTCACCTGCACCACCAGCGCCTGGCCGTCGTGGACCAGCGCGCTGATGCTTTCCACCGCGCTGCCTTCGCGGGTGGAGATTTCCGAGGCATGGATGAACGCTGCGCGCTCCAGGCCGATGTCGACGAACGCCGCCTGCATGCCCGGCAGTACGCGGACCACCTTGCCCTTGTAGATGTTGCCGACGATGCCACGCCGCTGGGTGCGCTCGACGTGCACTTCCTGCAGCACACCGTTTTCCACCACGGCCACGCGCGATTCCATCGGCGTGATGTTGATCAGGATCTCTTCGCTCATATTGTTCTCGTTGGCGCAAAGCCGAAGGGCAGTGGCTGAGTTGTACAGCTTTCCCGCGCTGGCTTCCAACTCAGCACCCCGGGACAACGTCCGTGCCCCAGCAACGGATGCCAAAGCTCGCCAACAGTTCCGCCGTTTCGCACAGCGGCAGCCCTACCACGGCCGAGTAGCTGCCCTGCAGCCCGCTGATGAAGACCGCGGCCAACCCCTGGATGCCATAGCTGCCCGCCTTGTCGCAGGGCTCGCCGGTCTCCCAGTAGGCTTCGATCTCCGCGCGTTCCAGGGCGCGGAAACGCACCCGACTGGCGACCACGCGCGTGGCGTGGCGCTGCGCGTCGACCAGAGCGACGGCGGTGAGCACTTCATGCTCGCGTGCGGACAACGCGGCCAGCGTCGTCAGGGCCTCGTCACGGTCGCGCGGCTTGCCGAGGATGCGCCCGTCGAGCACCACGGCGGTATCGGCACCGAGCACCACGGCGCCGGCCGGCTGCTCGAGGGTCGCCTGCGCGGCCCGCGCCTTGGCCAGCGCGAGGCGCTCGACATAGGCCGCCGCGGCCTCACCAGGCAACGGCGTTTCATCGATCGGCACGACCAGGCTGACGAAACGCACGCCGATCTGTGTCAGCAGTTCCTGGCGGCGTGGCGAAGCGGAGGCAAGGTGGAGGACGGGTGTGGTCATAGGATCCTTCCTGTCGTGCGGAAGGCACGCCGACCCGCCGCTCAATTGACGTTCAGACGCAGGTGCAGGCCGCGCAGGGCCGCGCAGACCCAGGGCCAGAGCAAGGCGCTGACCAGGGCGGGGAGGACGAAGGCAAGCGTCGGCGGACGGTTGCCAGTGAGCGCGTTGAGCCACAGCTGGACCAGTTGCGCCAGGCCGAAGACCACCAGCAGCACCAGGCTCTGCTGCCACATCGGGAACATCCGCAGGCGCTGGTGCAGCGCCAGCACGAGGAAAACGATGAGCGTCAGGACCAGCGCGTTCTGCCCCAGCAGCGTGCCGTTGAGCACGTCCTGGGCGATGCCGATGACCCAGGCGGTGGTCATCCCGACCTTCTGCGGCAACGCCAGCGTCCAGTAGGTCAGCACCAGCGCCGGCCACAGCGGCCGGCCGATTTCCATGAATGCCGGCATCGGCGCCACGCTGAGCAGCATCGCCAGGATGAAGGTCAGCCAGACCAGCCAGCCATTGTTGGAGCGCCGCGCGACCATCAGCGATCTTCCTGATCGGCGTTGGGCGGAACCTGCCCGGGCGGCGCCTGGGTCGGCGGTGCGGCCGGAGCCGGCGTGCCAGGCGGCGTGGCGGGGTTCTGCCCATCGTCGCCGACGGCCTTCTGGTCAGCCGCCACCTGCGCCTCGGCGGCGGCATTGGCGCGCTCTTCCGGCGAACGGGTGTCGGTGAACACCAGCAAGACGTAGCGACTGCGGTTCAACGCCGCGGTGGGCACCGCGCGGACGATGGCGAACGGCTGGCCGGAATCGTGGATGACTTCCTTCACCGTCGCTACCGGATAACCGGCCGGGAAGCGCTGACCGAGGCCGGAACTGACCAGCAGATCGCCTTCCTTTATGTCGGCGGTATCGGCGACGTGGCGCAGCTCCAGGCGCTCGGGGTTGCCGGTGCCGCTGGCGATGGCGCGCAGGCCGTTGCGATTTACCTGCACGGGGATGCTGTGGGTGGTATCGGTGAGCAGCAGCACCCGCGAGGTGTAGGGCATCACTTCGACGACCTGGCCCATCAGGCCACGCGCATCGAGCACCGGCTGGCCGAGGAACACGCCATCCTGGCCGCCCTTGTCGATGATGATGCGATGGGTGAAGGGGTTCGGATCGACGCCGATCAGTTCTCCGACCAGCACCTTGTCATCCACCAGCGCGGACGAGTTCAGCAGTTCGCGCAGGCGCACGTTCTGCTCGGTCAGCGTGGCGAGCTTCTGCAGGCGACGCTGCATGAGCAGCGCCTCAGCCTTGAGCTTCTCGTTCTCGGCGACCAGCTCGCCCCGGCTGGCGACCTGCTGGGTGAGGCCTTCCCAGGTGCGCACCGGCAGCTCGGTGAGCCAGTAGAACGGGGTCAGCACGAGCCCCATCTGGCCGCGCGCCGGCTTGAGGAAATCGAACCGCGCGTCCACCACCATCAAGGCAGCCGAAAGCACGACGAACACCAGCAGGCGTACACCGAGCAAAGGTCCTTTGGCGAATAACGGTTTGATGGTCGGCACCTCGCAGCCGCAAGCTTCAAGCGCTTTGCCGCGGGGCGGATACCGGACCGGCCGGAGTTCCGCCCGCAGCGAGTGGCCTGCAGTTCGCCGCTTACTCCGTAGACAGCAGATCCATGGCGTGGCGATCCATCATTTCCAGGGCACGGCCGCCGCCACGGGCCACGCAGGTCAGCGGGTCCTCGGCGACGATCACCGGCAGGCCGGTTTCCTGGGATAGTAGCTTGTCCAGATCGCGCAGCAGCGCGCCGCCGCCGGTCAGCACCAGGCCACGCTCGGCGATGTCCGAGGCCAGCTCGGGCGGCGACTGCTCCAGGCAGCTCTTCACCGCCTGGACGATGGTCGCCAGGGACTCCTGCAGCGCCTCGAGCACCTCGGCGGAGCTGAGGGTGAAACTGCGCGGCACGCCTTCGGCCAGGTTGCGGCCGCGGACGTCGATCTCGCGGATTTCGGTGCTCGGGTAGGCGGTGCCGATTTCCTGCTTGATGCGCTCGGCGGTGGATTCGCCGATCAGCGAACCGTAGTTGCGGCGCACGTAGGTGACGATGGCCTCGTCGAAGCGGTCGCCGCCGACGCGCACGGATTCGGCGTAGACCACGCCGTTGAGGGAGATCAGTGCGATTTCGGTGGTACCACCGCCGATATCGACGACCATCGAGCCACGCGCTTCCTCGACCGGCAGCCCGGCGCCGATGGCAGCGGCCATCGGCTCTTCGATGAGGAACACTTCACGCGCGCCGGCACCGAGGGCGGACTCGCGGATCGCCCGGCGCTCGACCTGGGTCGACTTGCACGGCACGCAGATCAGCACGCGCGGCGAAGGCTGCAGGAAGCTGTTCTCGTGAACCTTGTTGATGAAGTACTGGAGCATCTTTTCGCAGACGCTGAAGTCGGCGATGACGCCATCCTTCATCGGACGAATGGCCGAAATGTTGCCCGGCGTACGGCCGAGCATGCGCTTGGCTTCGGTGCCGACGGCAACCACACTCTTCTGATTATTGGCGCTGGTACGAATGGCGACGACAGAGGGCTCGTTCAGGACGATGCCCCGTTCACGCACGTAAATAAGGGTGTTGGCAGTTCCCAGGTCGATCGACAGATCGCTGGAAAACATGCCACGTAATTTCTTGAACATGAGGAGAGAGACCCTGGGGGCGACGCGTGGGTAAAAAAGTGCGCAGACTCTAACAACGACAGGGATTTTGGGCAACCCGCGCGCTGTGGTAGATTGGCCGTTTTCCCGGGCCCTACGGACCCGCAACGCAGGCGCGTCGAACGCGTTTCGGCAGGCCCGCGCAGCCGGAAAACGCGGCTTTCGACCGCCCCTCCGGGATTCGGTTCCTCCGCCTTTTCCGGATACCTCTCCACGTCATCCGCCCGCCCTCAGGAGACGCCCATGGCGCTTGAACGCTCCGATGTGGAAAAGATCGCTCACCTCGCCCGCCTGGGCCTGGATGAAGCCGACATTCCGCGCACCACCGACACCCTCAACAGCATTCTCGGCCTGGTCGACCGCATGCAGGCGGTCGACACCGACGGCATCGAGCCGCTGGCGCACCCGCTGGAAGCCACCCAGCGCCTGCGCGCGGACGTGGTCGGCGAAAGCAATCGCCGCGACGCCTACCAGGCGATCGCCCCGGCCGTGGCCGAGGGCCTCTACCTCGTGCCGAAAGTGATCGAGTAAGGAACCACGATGCATTCATTGACGCTTGCCGAAATCGGCCGCGCCCTGGCCGCCAAGCAGTTCTCCGCCGAAGAACTGACCCGCCACCTGCTGGACCGTATCGCCCGGCTCGACCCGCAACTCAACGCCTTCATCAGCATCACCGAGGAGTTGGCGCTGAGCCAGGCGCAAGCCGCCGATACGCGCCGCGCCGCGGGCGAGAACGGTGCCCTGCTCGGCGCGCCGATCGGCCACAAGGACCTGTTCTGCACCCAGGGCGTTCTCACCAGCTGCGGCTCGAAGATCCTCGGCAACTTCACCGCGCCCTACGATGCGACCGTGGTGGCGAAGCTCGCCAGCGCCGGCACCGTGACCCTCGGCAAGCTGAACATGGACGAGTTCGCCATGGGCTCGGCCAACGAATCCAGCCATTACGGCCCGGTGAAGAACCCCTGGGACGCCAACCGCGTGCCCGGCGGCTCCTCCGGGGGTTCCGCGGCCGCCGTGGCCGCGCGCCTGCTGCCGGCCGCCACCGGCACCGATACCGGCGGCTCGATTCGCCAGCCGGCGGCCTTCACCAACCTCACCGGGATCAAGCCGACCTACGGCCGCGTTTCGCGCTGGGGCATGATCGCCTACGCCTCCAGCCTCGATCAGGGCGGCCCGCTGGCGCGCACCGCCGAGGACTGCGCGCTGATGCTCGGCGCCATGGCCGGTTTCGACGCCAAGGACTCGACCAGCGTCGATCAGCCGCTGGACGACTACCTCGCCGCCCTCCGCCAGCCGCTCGCCGGGCTGCGCATCGGCCTGCCGGTGGAGTACTTCAGCGCCGGCCTCGATGCACGCATCGCCGACGCGGTGCTGGCCTGCGTCGAGGAACTGAAGAAGCTCGGCGCCACGGTCAAGGACATCAGCCTGCCGAACATGCAGCATGCAATTCCGGCGTACTACGTGATCGCCCCGGCCGAAGCGTCCTCCAACCTGTCGCGTTTCGACGGCGTCCGCTTCGGCTATCGCTGCGAGAACCCTGCGGACCTCACCGACCTGTACATGCGCTCGCGCGCCGAAGGCTTCGGTGCCGAGGTCAAGCGGCGGATCATGGTCGGCACCTACGCCCTCTCCGCCGGCTACTACGACGCCTACTACCTGAAGGCGCAGAAGATCCGCCGGCTGATCAAGAACGACTTCGTCAAGGCCTTCGAGGAAGTCGACCTGATCCTCGGCCCGACCACGCCCAGCGCGGCCTGGAAGCTCGGCGAGAACAGCAACGACCCGGTCGCCGAGTACCTGCAGGACATCTACACCATCACCGCCAACCTGGCGGGAATTCCCGGCCTGTCGATGCCCGCGGGCTTCGTCGATGGCCTGCCGGTGGGCGTGCAGCTGCTGGCTCCGTACTTCCAGGAAGGTCGCCTGCTCAACGTCGCGCACCAGTACCAGCAGGTCAGCGACTGGCACAAGGCAACGCCCGCCGGGTTCTGAACCAGCCCCTCCCCTCTCTCATTCGTGGGAGAGGGGCCGGGGGAGAGGGTACGGCCCGCCACCCTCTCCCCAACCCTCTCCCGCAAACGGGAGAGGGGGCAGACCGCAAAACATTTGAGGGATATTGAACATGCAATGGGAAACCGTGATCGGGCTGGAAATCCACGCACAGCTCGCCACCCAATCGAAGATATTCTCCGCCAGCGCCACCACCTTCGGCGCCGAGCCGAACACCCAGGCCAGCCTGGTCGACCTCGGCATGCCCGGCGTTCTGCCGGTGCTCAACGAGGAAGCGGTGCGCATGGCCTGCAAGTTCGGCCTGGCGATCGACGCCGAGATCGGCGCGCGCAACGTCTTCGCGCGCAAGAACTACTTCTATCCCGACCTGCCCAAGGGCTACCAGATCAGCCAGATGGAGCTGCCGATCGTCGGCAAGGGCTTCCTCGACATCACCCTCGAGGACGGCACCCTCAAGCGCGTCGGCATCACCCGCGCGCACCTCGAGGAAGACGCCGGCAAGAGCCTGCACGAAGACTTCCACGGCATGAGCGGGATCGACCTCAACCGCGCCGGCACGCCGCTGCTGGAAATCGTCTCCGAGCCCGACATCCGCTCGGCCAAGGAAGCCGTGGCCTACGCCAAAGCGATCCACGCGCTGGTGCGCTACCTGGGCATCTGCGACGGCAACATGGCCGAAGGTTCGCTGCGCTGCGATTGCAACGTCTCGGTGCGGCCCAAGGGCCAGGCCGAGTTCGGCACCCGCGCCGAGATCAAGAACGTCAACTCGTTCCGCTTCATCGAGAAGGCGATCAATCACGAGGTGCAGCGCCAGATCGAGCTGATCGAGGACGGCGGCAAGGTGGTCCAGGAAACCCGCCTGTACGACCCGAACAAGGATCAGACCCGCTCCATGCGCAGCAAGGAGGAAGCCAACGACTACCGTTACTTCCCCGATCCGGACCTCCTGCCGGTGGTCATCGAACCAAGCTTCCTCGCTACCGTACGGGCCACCCTGCCGGAATTGCCGACGCAGAAGCGCGAGCGCTTCCAGGCCGCCTTCGGCCTCTCCGTGTACGACGCCAGCGTGCTCTCCGCCAGCCGTGAACTGGCCGACTACTTCGAGCAGGTGCAGCAGGTCAGCGGCGACGCCAAGCTGGCCGCCAACTGGGTGATGGGCGAGCTCTCCAGCCTGCTCAACAAGGATGGCCTGGAGATCGAGCAGTCGCCGGTTTCGGCCGAGCAACTGGGCGGGATGATCCTGCGGATCAAGGACAACACCCTCTCCGGCAAGCTCGCCAAGATGGTCTTCGAGGCCCTGGCGGCCGGCGAAGGCGCGACGGCCGATGAGGTCATCGAGAAGAAGGGGCTCAAGCAGGTCACCGATTCCGGCGCCATCGAGAAGATGCTCGACGAAGTGCTGGCCGCCAACGCCGAACAGGTCGAGCAGTACCGCGCCAGCGACGAGGCCAAGCGCGGCAAGATGTTCGGCTTCTTCGTCGGCCAGGCGATGAAGGCGAGCAAGGGCAAGGCCAATCCCGGCCAGGTCAACGAGCTGCTGAAGAAGAAGCTGGACGGCTGAAACGTTGCCTCTCCGGGCGAGTCGCTGCACCCGGAGAGGTTTCGTGGAATTTGTCTCATCGCGCAGCGGTCATAGTGCGAAGCCCGGCGCGCCGTCGGGTATCCCTAAGGATCGCGGGCAGCGCCCGCCGCATGGAGCGACCGATGCGCCGAACCGCCTGCCTGATGATCTCCGCACTGCTGCTCGCCGGCTGCTCCAGCCTCGATCGCGGTGTCACTCGCCCCGGATCATCCGCCACCAGCGCCACCGGCTACAGCGAAACCGGCCAGGCCTCCTACTACGGCGCGCGCCACCACGGCAAACGCACGGCCAGCGGCGACGCCTTCGACCAGAACGCCCTCACCGCCGCACACCGCAGCCTGCCGTTCGGCACACAGGTGCGGGTAACCAACCTGGCCAACCAGCGCCAGGTGGTGGTGACCATCAACGACCGCGGCCCGGTTTCCCGGCGGCGCCTGATCGACCTCTCGAAGAAAGCCGCCGAAGCCCTCGGCATGCTCGACAGCGGCGTCGCCAAGGTCCGCGTGGAAGCCCTAGACTGAGCGCTTCATCGAGCCAACCGGAGACCCACATGAACGAACGGGACAATGGCGAACGCATTCGCCGCGAAGTGATGGGCGACGCCTACGTCGATCGCGCACTGAACAACGCCACCGAGTTCAGCCAGCCGTTGCAGGACTTCGTCAACCAGAACGCCTGGGGTTCGGTCTGGGCTCGCGACGGCCTGTCGCGGCAGACGCGAAGCCTGATCACCCTGGCCACGCTCACCGCCCTGAAATGTCCGCAGGAGCTGAAAGGCCACGTGCGCGGCGCGCTGAACAACGGCTGTACGGTGGAAGAAATCCGCGAAGCGCTGCTGCACTGCGCGGTCTACGCCGGCGTCCCGGCGGCCATCGACGCTTTCCGCGCCGCCCAGGAAGTCATCGACGACTACGTGCCCAAGGCCTGATCCGTCTCAGATCACTCCCGCCGACTGCAGGACCAGCAGCCCGACGTTGGTGGTCACCACCGCCGCCAGCGTGGTGATGACGATGATCGCCGCGGCGAGTTCATGGTTGCCGCCCATGGCCCGAGCCATGACGAAACTGGCCGCCGCGGTGGGACTGGCGAAGTAGAGGAACAGCACGCCCAGATCGGCGCCGCGGAAGCCGCACAGGTAGGCGCCCAGGGTGCTGAAGAACGGCACCCAGATCATCTTCAGCGAACTCGAACCGATCGCCAGGCGGCTGCTTGCGCGCAGCGAGTCCAGCGACAGCGTGCCGCCGATGCAGATCAGCGCCAGCGGCATGGTCATCTGCGCGAAGTAGTGCCCGGACGTCATCGCCCAGGCCGGCAGGCGGATATGGAAGTAGGCGAACGGGATCGCGGCCAGCACGCCGATGATCAGCGGGTTGCGCAGGATGCTCTTGGTCAGGCTCCAGACATCGGCCTTGGCCACGGGGCTGTAGACCGCCAGCACCACCGACGAGAGGCTGTTGTAGAACAGGATCACCGCGCCAGCGAGTACGCCGCCCAGCGACAGACCGTAGTCGCCGTACATGCTGGTGGCGAGCGCCAGGCCGATGATGCCGTTGTTGCCGCGAAACGCGCCTTGCGTATACACGCCGCGATCCTCGCGCGGACAGCGCAGGATCGCCCAGCCCCAGGCCAGCAGGAACCCGCCCAGCGTGGCGGCGGCGAAATAGCCGAGCAGCTTGGGTTGCATCGCCTGGCTCAGGTCGGCTTCGACGATGCCGAGGAACAGCAGGGTCGGCATCGTCGCGTTGAACACCAGTGAGGACGCAGTGTTGACGAACGCGGCATCGATCAGTTGCACGCGCCGCAGCAACACGCCGACGAAGAGCATCGCGAACACCGGTGCGGTGATGTTCAGGGTTTCATGGAGGAGTGCGAACATGTCGGCTCACGCAAGTACTTAGGCGGCTAATGATACATGCCCGCACCCTTCCCTAGCGTTTCCCGTGCGTCGTTTCATCTCGGCCAGGCGTACAAATGAAAAGAGCGCCTCGCGGCGCTCTTCGGTGTTGCAGGGTATTCAGCGTCGAACCGGACGCTTCTGCAGCTTGCGCTGCAGGGTGCGCCGGTGCATGCCCAGCGCCCGCGCGGTGGCGGAGATGTTGTTGTCGTGCTCGGCGAGCACACGCTGGATGTGCTCCCACTGCAGGCGGTCGACCGACATCGGGTTTTCCGGCACCAGGTTTTCCAGGTCGGCATGCTCGGAGAGCATCGCGGTGAGCACGTCGTCGGCATCCGCGGGTTTGCACAGGTAGTTGCTGGCGCCGCGCTTGATCGCCTCGACGGCGGTGGCGATGCTCGAGTAGCCGGTGAGGATCAGCACCTTCATTTCCGGGTCCAGCTCGAGCATCTTCGGCAGCAGCACCAGGCCGGATTCGCCCTCCATCTTCAGGTCGAGCACCGCGTAGTCGGGCAGGTCCTGCTTGGCGATGGCCAGGCCTTCCTCGGCGGAGCCTGCAACGCTGACGCGCAGGCCGCGTCGTGTCATGGCACGCGCCATCACACGGGTGAAGGTGGCGTCATCGTCCACCAACAGCAGGTGGGGCTGCTCCTCGCCGTCGAACAGGGATTCCTCGCTCATCTTCCACTCCTCAAATGCTGGCGCCCGTTCGTCACAGGCTGTAGCGGCGCGGCAGGCGCAGCTCGGTGAGCGTGCCGCCGTCTTCATGGTTGTAAAGTTTAACCGTGCCGCCGGCACGGGTGACGCTGGCCTGGCTGAGGAACAATCCGAGGCCGAAGCCCCTGCCCTTGGTGGTGAAGAAGGGCTTGCCCAGTTGCTCGGCGATGGCCAGTGGCACGCCGGCACCATGATCGCGAATGCTCAGCTCGATCCATTGGATGTCCCAGCCAAGCTGGATATCCAGGTCGTCCGGGCAGGCATCCGCGGCGTTGTTCAACAGGTTGAGCAGCGCCTGGGTCAGATCCGGCGGCGGCAGCACCCGCGGCGCGGCGCCCTGGCCGATGCACTGGAAGCGATAGCTGGCCTCCGGGCGCATCAGGTGCCAACGACGCAGCACCGCTTCGAGCCATTCAAGCGCAGTCTGCTCCTGGACGGCTTGACGGCGGTCAGCTTCGGCGGCGCGAACCAGTTGCTGCAGGGTGTCCTTGCACAGCTGGACCTGCTCCTGCAGAACCGCCAGGTCTTCCTGCAGCAGCGGGTTCTTGTGCTCAATGCGCAGCTCCTTGATCAGCACGCTCATGGTCGCCAGCGGCGTGCCCAGCTCGTGGGCCGCGCCGGCGGCCTGGGTGGCGACGGCCAGCAGCTGCTCGTCGCGCATGCCCTCCTCGCGCCGTTCGGCCTGCAACTGGTCCTGACGACGCAGCGCCCCTGCCATCTTGACCACGAAGAAGGTGATGAACGCCGCCGACAGCGCGAAGTTCAACCACATGCCGAACAGGTGCAGGCTGATGATCATCGCCTCGTGCTCGACATTCAGGTGCAGCGGTTCGTACCAGATCAGCAGGACCGTGTAGCAACTGAGCGCCAGCCCGCTGAGCACCATCGAGTAGGCCCACGGCAGGATCGCCGCGGCGATGGTCAGGGGCACCAGGTAATAGGACACGAAGGGATTGGTCGAGCCGCCCGAATAGAACAGCAGCAGGCTGTGGATGATCATGTCGCAGGCCAGCTGGACGGCGTACTCCAGCTCCGTCACCGGCCAGGGCGCGCGCAGGCGCAGGGCGGCCAGAACGCAGAACGCCGCGGAAATCATCAGCGTGACGCTGAGCTCGACCCAGGGCAGCGGAAGGATGTCGGTGGCGTAGGCGAAACCCACGGAGCCGGCCTGGGCCGCCAGCACGAGGACCCGGATCAGGATCAGGCGCCAGAGGTTCTGGCGGCTGGCGGAGAGCAATTGGACAGGGGCTAGCATGGTCACTCCAGATGAGCGGCGGAGTATACCAAGCCCGACCTGGTGCCCACTGCGTGCGGCAACGCACCACAGATTCGTCGGAACCTGAGGCATTCGCTGAAACGAATCCCCCGGCGCCGCGGGTTGGAACCGACGCCTGCCTGCGGCATGCTGGCGCAACCGCCGCTGCGTACAGCTAGCCAGAACATGGCGGCGCATCGATGGTCTGAACCGTCGTCAAGGCGCCGCTTGCGCCCCCCCATCAAGGAGTCATGCATGTCTGCCGTTTCCTCCCCCGTCGCGCTGTTCGCCCTGTTTGGTGCACTGGTGGCGCTGCCCGCGCACGCCGACGAACTGCACTACAACCAGGTTTCCCTGCATGCCGAGGTGAGCAGCGAAGTCGCCCACGACCGCATGCTGGTGACGCTCTACAGCGAAGCCCAGGACAGCGACCCGGCCAAGCTGGCCGCCGGCATCACCACCTCGATCAACGCCTCGCTGGCCGAGGCACGCAAGGTGAAGGCCGTGGAAACCAGCCTGGGCAGCCGCAACAGCTACCCGATCTACGACGACAAGGGTCAGCAGATCACCGGCTGGCGCGAACGTGCCGAACTGCGCCTGGAAAGCTCGGATTTCGCCGCCCTGTCCAAGCTCACCGGTGAGCTGCTGAAAGACCTGAAGATGGCCGGAATGAACTTCAGCATCTCCGATCCGTTGCGCAAGAAGAACGAAGACGCGCTGCTCAAGGAATCGGTCGCCGCCTTCCGCGAGCGCGCCCAACTGACCAGCGAAGCGCTGGGCGGCTCCTCCTACAAGATCGTCAGCCTTAACCTGAGCAGCAACGGCTTCCAGGCGCCGCGGCCGATGTACGCGATGGCGATGAAAGGCGCGATGCGCGATGCCGCGCCGACGCCTGAAATCGAAGCCGGCACCAGCCAGGTGACCGTCAGCGCCGACGGCGTCATCGAAGTGCAGATGCCCTGATCCGGCATCGTCCGGCGGCCGGTTGCAGCGTCGATACGGACACGCCACTCGGCACGCCGCATGATTGCGACGCAATGGGCGTC
This sequence comes from Pseudomonas sp. UBA3153, assembly GCF_002364635.1. Taxonomy (NCBI): domain Bacteria; kingdom Pseudomonadati; phylum Pseudomonadota; class Gammaproteobacteria; order Pseudomonadales; family Pseudomonadaceae; genus Pseudomonas; species Pseudomonas sp. UBA3153. The sequence goes on along the minus strand of NZ_DEYR01000003.1, from coordinate 14,465 downwards.
GCCAGGTAGAGTGGCCGTATGTACAGCGCTCCGGAGAGAATCGTCCATGTCCCCACGCCGCCGCTCCCGCGCCGCCCTGTTCGTGGTTTGCCTGCTCGGTGCGGCGGTTGGGGCGGCGGCCAGTGCGGCGCCGAGCAGCCTGGTGGTGTGCAGCGAAGCCAGCCCGGAAGGCTTCGACATCGTCCAGTACACCGCCGCGGTGACCGCCGATGCCTCGGCGGAAACCCTATTCGACCGGCTGATCCGCTTCGCGCCGGGCAGCACCGAGCTGCAACCGGGGCTTGCGCAGAGCTGGCAGGTCTCCGACGACGGCCTGAGCTACACCCTGCAGCTACGCCGCGGGGTGAAGTTCCACCGCAGCAAGACCTTCACCCCGAGCCGCGACTTCAATGCCGACGACGTGCTCTGGAGCTTCCAGCGCCAGCTCGACCCGCAGCATCCGTGGCACGCGCTGTCGCCACGCGGCTTCCCGTATTTCGAATCGATGGCCTTCGGCGACCTGATCGAGCGCATCGAAAAGCTCGACGACTACCAGGTGCGCTTCGTCCTGCGCCACCCCGAAGCGCCCTTCCTCGCCGACCTGGCGATGGGCTTCGCCTCGATCTACTCGGCCGAGTATGCCGCGCAACTGCTCGCCGCCGGCACGCCGGAGAAGCTCAACAGCGAGCCGATCGGCACCGGACCGTTCATCTTCGAGCGCTACGCCAAGGACGCGCAGATCCGCTTTCGCGGCAACCCGGACTACTGGGACGGCGCGCCGCCGATGGACCGGCTGATCTTCGCCATCACGCCTGATCCGAACGTGCGCCAGCAGAAGCTCAAGGCCGGCGACTGCCAGATCGCCGTGTACCCGCGGCCCACCGACATCGCCCAGTTGAGGAGCGAGCCGGAACTGAAAGTGCTCGAGCTGGATTCGCTGATGGTCGCCTACATCGCCCTCAACGTGCGCCATCCGCCGCTCGACGATCCGCGCGTGCGCCAGGCGATCAACCTGGCCTTCGACAAACCGGCCTACCTGCGCGCGCAGTTCGGCGAGGGCAATGCCAGCCCGGCGGTGGCGCCGTATCCGCCGACGCTCTGGGGCCAGGACCAAACGCTCGCCGGCTGGCCGTACGATCCGCAGCGCGCACGGCAGCTGCTGGCGGAAGCCGGACATGCCGACGGCTTCAGGCTGAGCATCTGGACCCGTCCCGGCGGCGGCCCGACCAACCCCAATCCGGGCATCGGCGCGCAGATGCTGCAGGCCGACCTGGCCGCCATCGGCGTGCAGGCCGAGGTGCGGGTGTTCGAGTGGGGCGAGCTGATCAAGCGCGCGAAGAGCGGCGAGCACGACCTGGTGTTCATGGGCTGGAGCGGCGACAACGGCGACCCGGACAATTTCCTCACGCCGAACCTGTCGTGCGCCGCGGCGAAGTCCGGGGAGAACCAGGCCGGCTGGTGCAACGCCGAATTCGACGCGCTGATCGCTCGCGCCCGCGGCCTGAGCGACCAGGCCCAGCGCGCCGCGCTGTACCGCCAGGCGCTGGAGATCTTCACCCAGCAGGCGCCCTGGCTGCCGCTGGCCTACCCCAAACAGTTCGCCGTGCAGCGCCGGGATTTGCAAGGCTTCGTCCTCAGCCCGCTGGGCTCGAACAATTACGCCAGGGTGCGCTATGCACCTTAGGCAGCGCTCCCGCGTCATCACCGCGATTGCAACCGGAGCGCCTGACCGATGCCCGACCTGATGAGAGCGCCTACCTAGCATGCTGTCCTTCATCGCCCGCCGGCTGGGCTTGCTGATCCCGACGTTCTTCGGCGTCACCCTGCTGACCTTCGCGCTGATCCGCCTGATCCCCGGCGATCCGGTGGAAGTGATGATGGGCGAACGCCGCATCGACCCGCAGATGCATGCCGAAGCCATGCACCGCCTCGGCCTGGACAAGCCGCTCTACGCGCAATACCTCGATTACATCGGCGATCTCGCGCACGGCGATCTTGGCCAGTCGCTGCGCAACCAGGAGAGCGTCTGGCACGAGTTCCTCGCGCTGTTCCCGGCGACCCTGGAGCTGTCGCTCGCCGCGCTGATCTTCGCCAGCGTGCTCGGCCTGCTCGCCGGGATGATCGCCGCGCTCAAGCGCGGATCGGCGTTCGATCACGGGGTGATGGGCCTGGCGCTCACCGGCTATTCGATGCCGATCTTCTGGTGGGGGCTGGTCCTGATCATGTTCTTCTCGGTGTACCTGGGCTGGACGCCGGTGTCGGACCGCCTCGACCTGCTCTTCGACGTCCCGCCGGTCACCGGCTTCATGCTCATCGACACCCTGCTCAGCGACGAGGACGGTGCGTTCCTCGACGCGCTGCGCCACCTGATCCTGCCGGCCATCGTGCTCGGCACCATCCCACTGGCGGTGATCGCGCGGATGACCCGCTCGGCGATGCTCGAGGTGCTGCGCGAGGATTACGTGCGCACCGCGCGCGCCAAGGGCCTGTCGCCGACCCGCGTGGTGGTCGTGCATGCGCTGCGTAACGCGCTGATCCCGGTGCTCACGGTGTTCGGCCTGCAGGTCGGCGCATTGCTCGCCGGCGCGGTGCTCACCGAAACCATCTTTTCCTGGCCGGGTATCGGCAAGTGGCTGATCGAGGCGATCGGCGCGCGCGACTACCCGGTGGTGCAAAACGGCATACTGCTGATCGCCTGCCTGGTGATCCTGGTGAACTTCGTGGTGGATATCCTCTACGGGCTGGTCAATCCGCGGATAAGGCATCAACGATGAACAGTGTTAAACACGCAGGGCGGATGCCACCTTCTTCGTCCACCCTCGAAACGCCGCAACGGTGGAGGGATGAAGCCTCATCCACCCTACGATGGGCCAGCCCTGCCGAGCGGTTGGCGAACGGGTTCGCCTCGACGGCTGAAAACGCAGGTTGGATGACGCTCTATTTATCCGCCAACGAAACTCCGCAACGGTGGATGGGTGAAGCGTCATCCACCCTACGGGACGGGCGCTTGGCGACCTCGTTCGTCCAGGCACAAGCACTTCGCGAGGTCGCGCATGGCTGAATCCACGCCGCTGGCGGCCACCGACTCGAGCCTGCTCTACCCCTCGCCGTTCCGCGAGTTCTGCAAGGCGTTCGCCAGCAACCGGGGCGCGCTGGGGGGGCTGGCGTTCCTCTTGCTGATCGTCTTCTGCGCGCTGTTCGCGCCCTGGGTCGCGCCCCACGACCCCAGCGAGCAGTACCGTGACTTCCTGCTCACCCCGCCGGCCTGGCTGGACGCCGGCCAGGCGCAGTTCCTCCTCGGCACCGACGAGCTGGGCCGCGACCTGCTTTCGCGGCTGATACACGGCGCACGCCTGTCGTTGCTGATCGGCCTGGCCTCGGTGGTGATGTCGCTGATCCCCGGCGTGCTGCTCGGCCTGCTCGCCGGCTTCTCCCCGCGCCTGCTCGGCCCGTCGATCATGCGTTTGATGGACATCATGCTGGCGCTGCCGTCGCTGCTGCTGGCGGTGGCCATCGTCGCCATCCTCGGCGCCGGACTGATCAACACGGTGATCGCGATCGCCATCGTCTCGCTGCCCGCGTACGTGCGCCTGACCCGCGCCGCGGTGATGGTCGAGGTACAACGCGACTACGTCACCGCCGCGCGCCTGGCCGGGGCCGGGCTGCCGCGGCTGATGTTCGTCACCGTGCTGCCGAACTGCATGGCGCCGCTGATCGTGCAGGCAACGCTGAGTTTCTCCTCGGCGATCCTCGACGCCGCCGCGCTGGGCTTTCTCGGCCTCGGCGTGCAACCGCCGACGCCCGAGTGGGGCACCATGCTGGCGTCGGCGCGCGACTACATCGAACGCGCCTGGTGGGTGGTTTCGTTGCCGGGCCTGACCATCCTGCTCAGCGTGCTGGCGATCAACCTGATGGGCGACGGGCTGCGCGACGCGCTGGACCCGAAACTGAAGAACGCTGCCTGATGAGTGAATTCCTCTCCGGTGCGCACGGCGCACCCTACAGCGCCAGTATCCGTAGGGTGCGCCGCGCGCACCAACGCCCCTTCGCGGAGCACGTCGAATGAGCCTGCTGGAAATCCAGAACCTCTCCGTGCGCTTCGGCGCCGACGCGGCGCCGGTGGTCGATGCGCTGGACCTCACGGTGGAGGCCGGCGAGGTGCTGGCGATCGTCGGCGAGTCGGGCTCGGGCAAATCCGTGACCATGCTGGCGCTGATGGGCCTGGTCGATGCGCCTGGCATCGTCGGCGCGGATGTCCTGCGCTTCGACGGCACCGACATGCTGCGCCTCACGCCACGGCAGCGGCGGCGCATCGTCGGCAAGGACCTGGCGATGGTCTTCCAGGACCCGATGACCGCGCTCAACCCCAGCTACACGGTGGGGTTCCAGATCGAGGAAGTGCTGCGCCAGCACCTCGGCCTCAAGGGCCGCGCCGCCCGCCAACGCGCGCTGGAGTTGCTCGAACGGGTGGAAATCCCGGCCGCGGCGAGCCGCCTTGACGCCTATCCGCACCAGCTTTCCGGCGGCATGAGCCAGCGCGTGGCGATCGCCATGGCGATTGCCGGCGAACCCAAGCTGCTGATCGCCGACGAACCGACCACCGCCCTCGACGTGACCATCCAGGCGCAGATCATGCACCTGCTGCTGGACCTGCAGCGCGACCGCGGCATGGCGCTGATCCTAATCACCCACGACCTCGCGGTGGTCGCCGAAACCGCCCGGCGGGTGTGCGTGATGTACGCCGGCGAAGCGGTGGAAGTCGGCCACATCCCGACGCTGTTCGAGCGCCCGGCACACCCCTACAGCGAGGCGCTGCTGGCGGCGATTCCCGAGCACAGCCGGGGCGCGAGGCGGCTGGCGACGCTGCCGGGCATCGTCCCCGGCCGTTACGACCGCCCGCACGGCTGCCTGCTGTCGCCGCGCTGCCCCTACGTGCAGGACGATTGCCGGGCACGGCGCCCGCCGCTGGACGCCAAGGCGCAGAGCCTGGCGCGCTGCTTTCATCCGCGTAACCAGGAGGGGGTCGTATGAGCGTTCTGGTCGCCCGCGACCTGGCCCGCCATTACCAGGTATCGCACGGGCTGTTCAGGGAAAATGCGGTGGTCCGCGCGCTGGACGGCATCTCCTTCGCGCTGGAAGCCGGGCAGACCCTGGCGGTGGTCGGCGAATCCGGCTGCGGTAAGTCGACCCTGGCGCGCGCGCTGACGCTGATCGAGCAGCCCACCTCCGGCTCGCTGCAGATCGCCGGGCAGGAAGTCGCCGGCGCCAGCAGGGCGGCGCGCAAGCAACTGCGCCGCGACGTGCAGATGGTCTTCCAGAGTCCCTACGCCTCGCTCAATCCGCGACAGAAGATCGGCGACCAGCTGGCCGAACCGCTGCTGATCAACACCGGGCTGTCGCGCGCCGAACGCCAGGAACAGGTGCAGGCGATGATGCGCCAGGTGGGCCTGCGCCCCGAGCACTACCCGCGCTACCCGCACATGTTTTCCGGCGGGCAGCGCCAGCGCATCGCCATCGCCCGGGCAATGATGCTGAATCCCAAAGTGCTGGTGGCCGACGAGCCGACCTCGGCGCTGGACGTGTCGATCCAGGCGCAGGTGCTGAACCTGTTCATGGACCTGCAGGAAGCGTTCGGCACCGCCTACGTGTTCATCTCGCACAACCTCTCGGTGGTGCAGCACGTCGCCGATCGGGTGCTGGTGATGTACCTCGGCCGGCCGATGGAACTGGGCCCCAGCGAACGCGTTCACGGCCGACCGCTGCACCCCTACACCCAGGCGTTGCTGTCGGCCACACCGACCCTGCACCCGGACCCGAACAGGCCGAAGATTAGGATCAGCGGCGAGCTGCCCAACCCGCTCGATCCGCCGTCCGGCTGCGTGTTCCACCCGCGCTGCCCCTACGCGACAGAGCGCTGCCGCCAGGAAGTCCCGGCATTCCGCCCGCTGGACGAGCGCCTGGTCGCCTGCCATTACGCCGGAGAGGTTGGCGTCGCGTAACGGCGTATCGCCCCTGCACGCCGCCGTTCCGAGTTGTAGGGTGGGCTTCAGCCCACCGTTCACTCACCCACCCACCGTCACCCCAAACGCGCACGGTGGGCCGCCACCTCAATACACATCCCGCCGATAGCGCCCGGCTTCGGTGAAGTCGGCCAGGCCCTGCTCGCCGAGCGCCTCCAGCAGCAGCGCATCGACGCCACCGGCCATGCCCACCAGGCTGCCGCAGACGTAGATCGAAGCGCCCTGCTCCAGCCAGCGGCGCAGCTCGTCGAGGTTTTCCCCGAGCACATCCTGCACGTAGCGCTTGCGCTCCTGGTCGCGGGAGAACGCCAGGTCGAGCCGCTGCAGCTCGCCGCTCGCCAGCCAGGCCTGGATTTCCTCGGCGCAGTAGAAGTCGTGGGCGCGGTTGCGCTCGCCGAAGAGCAGCCAGTTGCGCCGCTGGCCGGCGGCGATGCGCGCCTTGAGCAGGCTGCGCAGGCCGGCCAGGCCGCTGCCATTGCCGATCAGGATCAGCGGACGGTCATCCTCCGGGACATGGAAGGCGCTGTTGCGGCGCACCCGTGCGCGCACCCCGGCGTGCAGCGGCGCATGTTCGCTGAGCCAGCCGGAGCCGAGGCCGAGGCTGCCGTCGGGGTGGAATTCCTGGCGCACGATCAGCTCGAGCACGCCGTCGGAGGGCAGCGAGGCAATGGAATATTCGCGCACGCCCAGCGGCACCAGCGCGTCCAGCAGCGCCTGCGGGTGCAGCCCGACCAGGTGGACGAAGCTGTCCGGCAGTTGCCGCGTGCACAACGCGTCGAGCAGCGGCATGGCCAGCCCGTCCAGCGTCACCGGCGCATCCGCGATCAGGCCGTGGCCGTCTAGCCAGCGCCGCACCCTCTCCGGCGGATGCCGCGGCAACACTTCGAGGATGTCGCCGGCGCACCAGTCCGCGCGTGGCGCCAGGCCGACGAGGAAGGTCTGCGCGCCCTGGCCGCCGGGGTTGAGGCAGACGCGGCGCTGCAGCGGCCAGCTGTCGAACGGCACCGGCGCGACCTCCAGCGGCCCACGGGTGCCGGTGACTTCGTTCAGGCGCAGCTGCCAATCGGCGATGGCCGCGCTGTCGCCGTCATCCACCTCCACCGCGTCGAACAGCGCGCGGGCGCCGGCGCCGCTCAGCCAGGCATCGACGCGGCGGGCGAACCCGCAGAACTGCTGGTACTGGCGATCGCCCAGCGCCAGCACCGCGTAATGCAGGCTGCCCAGGTCGAGGCGCTGACCGAGCATCTTGCGCTCGAAGCTACGGGCATTGTCCGGCGCCTCGCCGTCGCCGAAGGTGCTGACCACGAACAGTGCGTTGCGCGTCTGGCGCAGCGCCTGTTCGTCGATGCGCATCAGCGGTTGCACCTGCACCGGGACGCCGGCGGCCTGCAACTGCCCGGCGGCGCGCCAGGCCAGCTGTTCGGCGAGACCGCTCTGGCTGGCGAAACCGATCAGCCAGCCGTCCGCCGACGAATCGCCGGCCACGCCGACACGCGCCGCGCGAATTTCGCGTTTCTTGCGGCGGCGGTCGAGGTAGAGCAGCCAACCGGTGACGAAGAACAGCGGCATGCCCAGGCTGGCCAGCATCATCAGGATGCGGCCGGGCAGGCCGAAATACTCGCCGGTGTGCAGCGCGTAGATGCTGATCAGCAGCTGCGGGCCGAGGTTCTTGTCGGCATAGCGCTCGTGGCGCAGCACCTTGCCGGTCGCGGTATCCAGCTGAATCTGGTTCAGCGCGCGCGGGTGCGGCGAATCGTCGAGCAGGTAGAACACCGTGGCCGGCTGGCCTGCCGCCAGCGGCAGGCGCAGGTTGAAGCCCGCCAGGTGGTCGCCGGCGGTCTGCCGGATGCTGTTCCAGAGCAAGTCGTAGTCGACCACCGGGGCCGCTGTCGGCGCGCTCCCCCGCGCTTGCCCGCCCGGTCGGCCGCGGCCCTCACCGCGCTTGCCCTGCTGTCCGGCCAGTGCGTCGCCGAGCAGGCGGTTGGCGCCGTCGCGGAACCAGTCGTAGGACCAGGTGAGCCCGGTCAGCGCCGCGCAGAGGTAGAACACCAGGCACCAGGTGCCGGCCACGGCATGCAGGTCCCAGTTGAAGGCGCGGCCCTTCTTCGCCCAGTCCAGAGTCAGCCAGGCGCGCCAATTCAGCGCCTTGCGCGGCCAGCGCAGGTAGAGGCCGGAGAGGCAGAAGAACACCAGCGCCAGGGTGCTGGCGGCGGTGATCTGCTTGCCGACCTCGCCAGCCGCGAGGAAGCGGTGCAGCTGCAGCACGAAGGCGAAGAAGCCCATGCCGCGCGGCTCGCCCATCGCATCGCCGGTGTAGGGATCGAGAAAACGCATGGCGCCACGCCGTTCGCCCGGCGGCGGGGTGAAGAACACCCGCGCCGGATCGCCGTCGCCGAGGATCAGGTAGACACCCGACACCGTCTTGCCTTCCAGCGCCTGTGCCCTGGCTGCCAGCTCGCCCAGCGGCAGCACCTGCGCATCGCGGCGCTCGACCTGCATCTGGGGATTGATCAGCCCGAGAATCTCGTCCTGGAACTCGTAGATCGCCCCGGTCAGCCCCATCAGCGCCAGCACGAGGCCGGCGCTGATGCCGAAGAACCAGTGCAGCTGGAAGATCGTTTTCTTGAACACCTGGGTCACCTTCGCGCGGCTGGGCAGTGCGACGCGCGCATCCCTGCGTGGAATTGAATGATTCGTTTGGCAGCGTCAAACAGGAGTAAATTCTATTTGAGAAAAACTTTCAAAGGCGGGTTTTCTCGCGCTATTTACCTGTTGCTTACCTATCCCGGCAGCACCGCCCGGGTACGACAAAGCCCCGGTGCAGCGAACTGCAGCGGGGCTTGGCGTGGAGCTCTCTAGAAGCTGTAGTTGGCGGTCAGGATCGCGGCGCGGCCATCCCCCGGTGTTGCCCAGCCGTTGTTGCGGATGCGCGTGAGGTAGTGCTTGTCGAACAGGTTGTTGACGTTCAGCCGCAGGTCGAGATTGCGGTTGACCTTGTAGCCGAGCATCGCGCGGTGGACGGTATATCCGGAGGCCGTCGGAGCGTTGTCGGTGCTGGCCAGGTACTGCTTGCTCTGGGTGGTCAGACCGTAGCCGAGCTGCAGGTTGTACGGCAGATCGTAGGTCGTCCAGATGCTCGCGGCGTGCTTGGGGGTGAAGGTCAGCGGATTGCCTTTCTGGGCGTCGATGCCGGTGGTTTCCTGGGTGTAGTCGCTGACGCTCTGCAGCACTTCGGTGTCCAGGTAGGTGTAGTTGGCGAAGACTTTCCACTTCTCGGTGATCAAGCCCGATACGCCCAACGCGATGCCGTCGACGCGTGCCTGGCCATCGAGCGCCTGCTCGCCGGACAGGTTGCTCGGGTCGTTGCTGGCCACCTTGTAGTTGGTCCGATCGTTACGGAACACCGAGGCAGTCAGCGACAGCGCGTCCTGGAAGAAGTCCCACTTGGTGCCGATTTCGTAGCTGATGGATTTTTCCGGATCGGCGTCGCAGTTGTTGCTGGACGGGTTGGTGCCACGCCCGGCGCTGAAGCAACCGCCGTTGACCGAGGATTGCGACGGCGTCTTGGTGTTGCCGTAGGCCACGTAGATGCTGCCGTTTTCGGCAGGTTTGTAGACCAGGCCAAGACGATAGGAGGTCAGGTCGTCGCTGTTGTGGTAGCGAGTGCCCGGCGTGACAGCACCGGTGGTGGCATTGATGGCGTCCGACTTCGAACTGCCCTCGTTGCGCTCGTAGCGCACACCGCCGTTCAGCTCCCACTGCTCGTTGAACTTCAGCGTGTCGAAGGCATAGGCCGCGCGGTTGTCCAGCTCGCCGTCGATCTTCGCGGTGCGGGTGAAGTTGATCGGGCCGCCCCAGTAGGATTCGGGGTCGCTGATGCTGACGGGCGGGATAACGATTCCGGTCGAGCTGCCATCGGCGTTGCGCATCCAGTTGCCGGTTTTCGCGTCGTATTCCTCGCGGGTGAAGGCCACCCCGGTGACCAGGGTGTGTTCGATGAAGCCAGTGGAGAAGTTGCTGGTCACGTCCGTCTGGTTGGTGAAGATCCTGTTTTCGGTGTCTCGCGCGTTACCCAGCGAACCGCCGCTCGGCTGGAAGAACCCGGGCGCAAGCGTACCGGCGCAAGCGCCACCGGCAGGCGTCACGCCAGTGGCCAGACACGCCGTCGAGGCGCCTTCGGGGCCGGAAACCCAGGTTTCCTGACGAACGCGCGCCGCCCGGCTGAAGTTGCGAATCGACACCGCGTCGTTGAAGTCGTGCTCGAGCTTGAGGCTGAGGGCGTCGGTGCTGATTTCCTGCTTGTTGGCGTTGCGATAGCCGTAGTAGTTGTCCCAGTCGACGCCGGGAAGCAGCTTGCCGTTATAGATCGGCACACCGAACTGCGGGAGGTTGTCGTCTTTCTGGTGCTCGTAGCTGACCGTCACACGGGTGGGCGTGCCGAGCCCGAACGCGATGGACGGCGCGATGCCCCAGCGCTCGAAGTCCTCGTGGTCCCGCCCGGGGGCGTCGTTGGCATGCGCCATCAGGTTGAGGCGGAAGGCGGTGGTGTCGTTCAGGTGCTGGTTGGTATCGAGCGTGACACGCGTGTAGTTGTCGGTGCCCAGCCCGCCGCTGAGGGTGGTGAAGTCACGCTGCTGAGGCGACTTGGTGACGATGTTGATCGTGCCGCCCACCGAGCCGGAGCCGGAGTACACCGAGCTGGCGCCGTTGACGACTTCGATCTGTTCCAGGTTGAAGGGGTCGGTGCGGCTGTACTGGGCGCTGTCGCGCACGCCATCGACCTGAATGTCGTTGTTCGCCGAAAAGCCGCGCAGGTTGATGCTGTCACCGTATCCGCCGCCGCCCTCGCCCGCGCCGAAGGTGATGCCCGGCACGGTGCTGAGGATGTCGCGCATGGTCAGCAGGTTCTGATCCTCGATGAGCTGGTGGGGCACCACGGTGATCGTCTGCGGCGTGTCGCGCAGCGGAGCGGTGTACTTGGGCGAGGAGACCTCGTCGACCTTGTAGTTCTGCTCCTGGTCCTGCTCGCCTACGGCAGTGGCGCTTTCCAGCATGATCGCCTCGCCTTTCTTCGGCGCGTCGGCGGCGATTGCGTGGCCTCCCGACATGGCGGTGATGGCAACTCCGATCGCGGATGCGAGAACCCGCTGCGTTGAAACGTTCGCGTCATTGGCGCTTTGAGACTTCATGTCTACCCCCCCCCCGTTGTTGAAGGAGCGCAATTTATTTCAGAGCAGAAACGTTTTCAATTGAAATTCTTTTCCATTTAGCAAAAAATTACATCTGCCTTCCGTTCGCGTCTGGAGCACCATCAAAGCATGTCGACATGCGGCTCCGCCTTACTCAATTTTCTGGATCGGCCACCATGCTGCTGCACATTCCCCACGTCTTCACCCGTGACGAAGTCACCCGTATTCGCCAGGCACTGGAAGGCGCCCAATGGATCGACGGGCGTGTCACGGCCGGTTACCAGTCGGTCAAGGCGAAATCCAACGAACAGTTGGCCGAAGACGATCCGCTGGCCAGCGAAATCGGCTCGGCGATGCTGCAACGGCTCTGGCAGCACCCGCGGTTCTTCTCCGCGGCGCTGCCGAACAAGGCCTACCCGCCGATGTTCAACCGCTACCGCGACGGTGGCACCTTCGGTTTTCACATCGACAACGCCATTCGCAAGGTCCGCGGCAGCGCGGAACAGGTGCGCACCGACGTGTCCTCCACGCTGTTCTTCAGCGACCCCGACGAGTACGAGGGTGGCGAGTTGGTCATCGAGGACACCTACGGCGTGCGCCAGGTGAAGTTTGCCGCCGGCGACCTGGTGGTCTACCCCGGCACCAGCCGGCACAAGGTCATGCCGGTGACCCGCGGCACGCGCTACGCCTCGTTCTTCTGGACCCAGAGCATGATTCGCGAGGACAGCCAGCGCACCCTGCTGTTCGAGATGGACCAGGCGATCCAGCGGTTGACCGCGGACATGCCCGATCATCCGTCATTGCTGACCCTCACCGGCACCTACCACAACCTGCTGCGCCGCTGGGCCGAAGTATGAGTGCCGACCTGCGCCGCCGTGCACGGCTGCTGCTGTTGGCCGCCGAACAGGGCGATGCCGACGCGCAGGCGCACCTGGGGCAGATCCTTCTCGATGGCAGCGGCATCGCCCGTGACCAGAAGCTGGCACTGACCTGGTTCCGCATCGCCGCCGCGCAGAACAATCCGATGGCCCTGAACATGGTCGGCCGCTGCCTGGAAAACGGCTGGGGTTGCGATATCGACCTGGTCGAAGCGGCGCGGCACTTCCGGCGGGCCGCCGCGCTCGGCCTGGACTGGGGCCTCTACAACTACGCGCAGCTGTTGACCCGTGGCCGTGGCGTTGCGCAGGACATGGCGCAGGCCTTCCGTCTGTTCGTCCAGGCGGCGGAGATGGGCCACGCGAAGTCGATGAACCTCCTCGGGCGCTTCTACGCCGAAGGCGTCGTGGTGCCGGCCGACCAGGCCAAGGCGCGGGAACTGTACGAGCGTGCAGCCCTGGGCGGCGATTTCCGCGGCCAGTACAACCACGCCACCGCCCTGGCCGAGGACGGCAGGCTGGAGGAAGCCATCGGTTGGCTGCGCAAGGCGCTGACCACGGCCACGCCGGGGTTCATCGAGCGCGCGGGTCAGGTCCTCCTGGGCTCGACGCTGCCGCGCATCCGCGAAGTTGCCGGGGAATACCAGGCCATGCAGCGGCAGATGGAAAACGCCTGAAACGGCGTGGTTACGCAACGCCGGCCTGGAGACAGGCGGTGCGCGCGGCGCACCCTACGTAGGACGAGCGGCTTCCGTAGGGTGCGCCATGCGCACCGCACCCACGCCCAACAAAAAGCCCCGCCGAGGCGGGGCTTTCGAGCGAGCGCCAGCGCCTTACAGGTAGAAGGCTTTCAGCGGCGGGAAGCCGTTGAACTCCACCGCGCTGTAGCTGGTGGTGTAGGCCCCAGTGGACAGCCAGTACAGCCGATCGCCAATCGCCAGGTTCAGCGGCAGGCCGTACTTGTAGTGTTCGTACATGATGTCCGCGCTGTCGCAGGTCGGGCCGGCGATCACCACTTCCTCCATCTCGCCCTTCTTCTCGGTCCAGATGGGGAACTTGATGGCTTCGTCCATGGTTTCGATCAGGCCACTGAACTTGCCCACGTCGGTGTACACCCAGCGCTCCACGGCAGTGCGCGACTTGCGTGCCACCAGCACCACTTCGCTGACCAGGATGCCGGCGTTGGCGATCAGCGAACGGCCTGGCTCGAGGATGATTTCCGGCAACTCGTCGCCGAAATCTTCCTTGAGGAAGCGGATGATTTCCTCGGCGTAGGTTTCCAGGCTGTTGGTGCGGGTGATGTAGTTGGCCGGGAAGCCGCCACCCATGTTGATCATCTGCAGGGCGATGCCGTCCTCTTCCTTCAGGCGCTCGAAGATCACCTTCACCTTGGCGATGGCTGCATCCCAGACGTCGATGTCGCGCTGCTGGCTGCCGACGTGGAACGACAGGCCGTAGGGCACCAGGCCCAGTTGCTTGGCGAGAATCAGCAAATCCAGCGCCATGTCAGGGTTGCAGCCGAACTTGCGCGACAGCGGCCAGTCGGCCGAGGTCGAACCTTCGGTCAGGATGCGCACGTAGATCTTCGAGCCCGGCGCGGCCTTGGCGATGTTGCGCAGGTCGGCCTCGGAATCGGTGGCGAACAGGCGCACGCCCTTCTCGTAGAAGTAGCGCACGTCGCGGGCTTTCTTGATGGTGTTACCGTAGCTGATGCGGTCCGGCGAGACGCCGGTGGCCATCACCTTGTCCAGCTCGTAGATCGAGGCGATGTCGAAGTTCGAGCCCTTGTCGCGCAGCAGCTCGATGATCTCGACGGCCGGGTTGGCCTTGACGGCGTAGTAGACCTTGGCGAATTCGAAACCGGCGCGCAGGTCGTCGTAGGCCTTGCTGATGATCGCGGTGTCGATCACCACGAACGGGGTTTCCTGGCCGTCGGCGAACGCCTTCATCTTGTTGAAGGTTTCGCGCGGGTAATAGTCTTCGATCTGGATCGGCATGCGGAACTCCACTGGCAGAGCAACAAAAGTACGAAGGGATGGCTTCCTTAGAAGCCCGAACGCCTAATCCGTTTCCCCACTTTGGTTCGCCTACTTCCCAAGGCATGTCGCCGAGTATCGTCGGCCGGTGTTACCAGCCTGCAATCTCTCGTCGTCAGTACTTGAGCCGCATGGATCGTTTCCAGCATGGACGTTCGGGCGCGAACTTTAAGACCACGACCGGGGGAGATCAATCGGAAATTGCCCGTTTAAGAGGCCCGGCGGCAAACGTGTTTTATTCCGCACGCACCGCCCCGAAATGCTGCACGGCGCAGCACGAGAACGTGCGGCGGCGCCTGCACCGAAACGGGTCACGCGCCGCGCCCGCCGACGCCGCCACGGCTCGCCAGAGAGCGGCAGAGCGTC
>NZ_DEYR01000100.1:0-4566 GCF_002364635.1 Pseudomonas sp. UBA3153 | reverse complement strand
CCTGCGCCCGGCCCGGGCCGGCAACCCGGCCGACCTGCAGGTCAGCGCCGACCTGCGCGTGGAGCGCCGAGTGCGCCGGGTCTACGATGACTATGGCTACGGCGGCAACTACGGCGGCGCCTACGGGCGTGGTCCCTATGGGCGCGACTACTATGGCGGTTACGCCAGCGCGCCGATCGTGCGCACCTATGAGGAACAGGTCCTGGTGGTGCGCATCGAGCTGCTCGACGGCGCCAGCCGCCAGCCGGTATGGAGCGGCAGCGCCGAGGCGCGCGCCGGTGGCGACAGCCCGTCGACGAACCGTGAGGCGCTGCGCGATGCGGTCAACCGCGCGCTGGAAAAATACCCGCCGTCCTGACCCGGCGCGCGGGGCGTATCCTCGAACGATCAGGTTTTTCCGGAGAATCGATGATGTTCAAAGCCCTGCTGTGGATACCCGCCCTGCTCCTGCTCGGCGCCTGCCAGTCGGTCCAGATCGACCGCGACTACGACGCCACGCGCGATTTCGCCGCCTACCGCAGCTGGGCCTGGCAGGCGCCGGTGGTGCAGTACCGACCCGACGATCCGCGGATCAAGAGCGACCTCACCGAACAGCGCATCCGCGAAGCGATCGGCACCCAGCTCGACCAGCGCGGCCTGCGCCCGGCGGCGGCTGGCTCTGCGGCGGACCTCAAGGTGCAGGCCTGGCTGATCGTCGACGAGCGCCGGGAGGAGGTCAGCACCAACTATGGCGGCTATTGGGGCGGTTACTGGGGCAACTACTGGGGCGGCCCGGCGATCAACCAGACGCGGACCATCGACTACAAGGTCGGCACCATCCAGATCGACCTGCTCGACGGCAAGGACGGCAAGCTGGTCTGGCGCGGCAGCGCCGAGCAGATCATGCGGCAGAATCCGCCCAGCCCGAACGAACGCGCCCAGGCGATCAACGACACCGTGGCCAAGGTGCTCAGCCAGTATCCACCGCGCTGAGCCGGCCCGCTCCGTTCGCCCCTAGGCCCAAGAACAGGCTCTGACAGGAGAAACGCCATGGCCGATAACCCGCGCCCCGTCACGCTCGATGGCCGCCTTCCCGCCGATGCCGAGGCCCTGGAATTCGTTGAGGCGCAGGCGGATGGCTCGCAGCGCTATGCCGAAGCGCTGGCGGAGATCGACGGCACGCTGCAACGCGAGGGCATCCTCGGCGTGCGCTTCGAGCACGTCGGCAGCAGCGCGGTGCCCGCTCTGGGCGGGCGACCGTCGATCGACATCCTCCTGGTGCCTCCGCACACCCTGGACGGCGCCGACCTGGTCGAGCTGCTGCTCGGGCTCGGCTACCGCCAGCGGGGCGACGAGCTGGTCAGGCGTGGGCAGCGCCTGCGGATTCTCGACTCGCAGCAGGCCAGCCAGGCCCTGCGGGTGCGCGACTGGCTGCGCCAGCACCCCGAGGACGTGGCGACCTTCAACGCGCTGAAACGCAAGCTGGTGGACAGCCCGATCGCCGATGCGCAGGCCTACGAGCGCGGCAAGCAGGCATTCTTCGCCACCCTCCTCGCCCTCGCCGATGCCGAGGCGTCCGCCGCGCATCCGCCGCGCTGAACGGGCACTTCATCCGAACGCGATGTCGCAAGGCTGGGGCATAATTCCCGGCCCTCTTCCCGACCGGAGTCCTTATGCCTTTCGCCTGGTGGCTGCTCGCCCTGCCCTTCGTCGCCGGTTCGGTCCTGACCCTGCAAGCCGGCATTAACGGCCTGCTGGCTCGGCAAGTATCCAGCGTTGCCGCCGCGGCCTTCATTTCCTTCGCGGTCGGCACCGCGCTGCTGTTCTGCATCACCCTGGCCCAGCGCGAACTGCCCAGCCTGAACATGCTCAAGGGCCTGAGCTGGTGGCAGTGGTGCGGCGGCTTCCTCGGCGCGTTCTTCATCGTCACCGCGGCGTTCGCCGGTCCACGGGTCGGCGCGCTGCTGTTCATGGTGCTGGTGCTCGCCGGCCAGCTGAGCATGGCGGTGGTGCTCGACCATTTCGGCTGGGCCGGCTTTCGCGAAGCGCCGATCAGCCTCGGCAAGATCGCCGGGCTGGTGCTGATTCTCGGCGGCGTGTGGCTGATCCGCCGCGGCTGATCGACCAGCCCGGGCACCTCGGGCCGGAGGTCTCCTGGGTGAACCCGCAAGGGTCGGTCAGAGGCGGAAACGTCCCACCTGCGTGCTCAGGTCGTCGGCCAGGCCGCGCAGCACCTGGCAATCGTCGCGGCAACTGGACACCTCGCTGGCGGTGGCCTGGGCCAGATCGGCGATGCCCTGCACGTTGCGGTTGATCTCCTCGGTCACGGACGACTGCTCCTCGGTCGCCGCGGCCACGTGATGGTTCATGTCGCTGATCCGTTCGACCTGGTCGCTGATGGCACTGAGCGATTGACCGGTGCGCTGACTGGATTCCACGCCCGTGCCGGTCGCGGCCTGGCCGGCGTGCATCGAGCCGACCGCGGTGTCGGCGCCCTGCTTGAGGCGCCCGATCATCTGCTGGATTTCGTCGGTGGAGGCCTGGGTGCGGCTGGCCAGCGTGCGCACCTCATCGGCGACCACGGCGAAACCGCGGCCCATCTCGCCAGCCCGCGCAGCCTCGATCGCCGCGTTCAGCGCCAGCAGATTGGTCTGCTCGGAAATCCCGCGGATCACCGCCAACACCTGGTCGATGGAACCGATCTGGGTCGCCAGCGCCTGCACGGCGCTGGCGGCGCTACCGATCTCGGCGGACATCTTCTCGATGTTCGCCACCGACTGGCCGACCACGATGCGCGCCTGGCTGGCCTCGTCATGGGCGCTCTGCGAGGCCTGCGCGGCCTGGCTGGCGTTGCGCGCGACCTCCTGCACGGTCAGGCCCATCTCGTGCACCGCGGTGGCGACCATGTCGGTCATCTGCTGTTGCTGGCCGGTGCGCCCGGCGGTGTTGTCCACCACCTTGGCGACGTGGCCGACCGCGGTGCGCAGCTGGGCGCTGGTCGCCAGCACGTCGCCGATCAGTTGCCGCTGGCTGCCGATGAAGCGGTTGAAGCCACGCGCCAAGTCGCCCAGTTCATCCTTGCGGCTCTCGTCCAGGCGCCGGGTGAGGTCGCCACCGCCGCCGCCGATCTCCACCAGCGCCGCGGTGACCTGCAGGATCGGCCGCACCAGCCCGCGCGCCAGGAGCACCACCAGCAGCAGCGAAAGCAGCGCCACGCCGAGCCCGGTCAGGCTGGTCAGCAGCAGTGCTTGGCGCGCCGCGCCGTACACCTGTGTTGCCGGCACTTCGGCGACCAGCAGCCAGCCGAGGCTCTTCAGCGGTCGCGCCAGGGCCAGGTAGTCCTCGCCATCACGGCTGAACGGCACCGCCTGGGTCGAGCCGCCGAGCAGCGCCTGCTCGGCCTGGCCGCCAACCAGATCGCGCAGCTCGCGGGCGTCGTTGAACGCGGCCTGCGGATGCACCTTGACCCGGCCGTCGGCGGCGACCAGCAGCACGCGGCCGCGCTCGCCGAAGCGGAAGTCGCTGATCAGCCGCGACATCGCATCCAGGCCGAAGCCCAGCCCGGCGATGCCCAGCGGCTTGCCGTTCTGGCTGACCCGGTAGTTGATGAACAGCGTCGGCACGCGGGTCGACTTGTCGATGTCCACCTGCACCGTGCGCTCGACGCCCGAATCGAGCATCGAATAGAACCAGTCGTTCTCCGCCGGGCCGCGGGTGAGGGTGCGGTCCAGACCCTTCTCGTTGAAGTAGTGGCCGCTGCCGAGGGCGACGATGAAGGTGGTCAGCGCCTTCTGCTGCACCTGCACTGCCTTGAGGTAGCGCAGGAAGGCGTCCTGGTGCTCCGGCGCCTCGCCCTCGCCCAACCACTCCTGGACCATGCTGTTGCCGGCGATGTCGCGCGCCGCGGTGACCGGTTCGGCGAGCAGCCGTTCGAGGTCGTTGCCGACCGCCGCCACGCTGGCCGGCAGGGCGTCCTCGACCAGCGCCTGCTCGGCCAGGCGATCGACCACCAGCGAATAGATGGCGATCACGATGAGAATACTGACCAACAGGGCGGCGCCCATGCTGAGGGTCAACTGCCACTGAATACTGCGTTGCCAGAGGCGCATGCATGACTCCTGGGGAAAAACGGAAAAAGTGTTTGGGGGCGACGGGGCCCGGATTGTTCTTGTGGAGGCGCTATCGGCTGAATCGATGCAGCTCTTGAGCCAGTCCACCGGGAACGGATGAAAATCCGATGGCTGTCGCTCAGTCGAGCAGGCTGAACTCGACGCGCGCGGTCTGCCCGCTTTCGTCGAGCACGCTGAGCTGGTGATGGCCGGGACGGCTCAAGGTCGGGGTGAGGGTTTCCTCGCCCTGGCTTTCGCCCAGCGGCTCGCCGTCGAGGAACCACCAGCGCCGCCCGCCGCCGCCCAGCGCACCGAGGCGCAGCTGCAGTGCTTCGCCGCTGTTCGCCGGACGGCGTAGCTGGTCGCCCTCGCGCACGCCGACGATGGACAGCCCGGGCGCGGCGTCGGGCAGTTTCGGCGGGCAGCCCGGGTCGATCGCCGGAAGCCGCGCGGCACGACGCTCGCGTCGCGCCAGCCA
>NZ_DEYR01000066.1:0-3039 GCF_002364635.1 Pseudomonas sp. UBA3153 | reverse complement strand
GCTTTTGTGCTCCAGAAAACATTTATCCAGTGGCTGCTTTGCCTAGGCAATCTGGTAGTGCGTGGATATGATGCCGGCCTCATTCTGAGGCACAGATCATGTTTTCTTTGCTGCAACTTCTTAAGGACGGCCAATTCCATTCGGGGCAAGCGCTCGGTGTGCGGCTGGGCGTCTCGCGCAGTGCGATCTGGAAGCAGCTGCAGGCCCTTGAGCGACAGTTGGGGCTGGATATCCACAAGGTGCGCGGCAAGGGTTATCGCCTGGCCGATTCGTTGAACCTTCTGGATGCCGAAGAAATCGCTCCTCAGGGGAGTGTCCCTTGGGGCGTCCAGATCCGTGAAGTTATCGACTCCACGAATGCTGAGGCGCTGCGTCTGCTACAGGCCGACAAGCCGGCTCCTTTTCTCGTTCTCGCTGAGCAGCAAACCGCCGGGCGTGGTCGGCGTGGGCGCCAGTGGGTAAGTCCGCTGGCCCAGAATCTCTACATGAGCCTCGTTGTAAGAATCGGCGGTGGTGCGCGTCAGCTTGAGGGGCTGAGCCTCGTGGTAGGGTTATCGGTGCTAAGTGCTTTGCGTGCCATGGGGCTGCGTGAGGCCGGGATGAAATGGCCCAACGACGTTCTCGTCGGCCGCAAGAAAGTTGCCGGAATACTCCTTGAGCTGGTCGGAGATCCCGCAGACGTGTGCCACGTTGTCATAGGCATCGGCATCAATGTGAACATGCGGGAAATGGCTGAAGGAATCGATCAGCCTTGGACTTCGATTCGCCTAGAGCTTGGGCATGCCATCAATCGGAACTGTCTGGCCAGATCGCTAAGCGAGCACCTTCGCGATGATCTTGCTCGTCACGAGAAGGGCGGTTTCGCAGCCTTTAGGGCTGAGTGGGAAGAGGCTCATCTATGGCAGGGGCGAGTGGTTGAGTTGGCTTCCGGTGTACAGGTGGTGCGTGGAGATGTACTGGGCATTAGTGAGACCGGCGCCTTGCGTCTTCTGGTTGACGGTAGCGAACGCCAGTACAGCGGCGGCGAACTGAGTTTGAGGCTGAGCGATGATTCTTGAATTGGATTGCGGCAACAGTCTGATCAAATGGCGTGT
Organism: Pseudomonas sp. UBA3153; assembly: GCF_002364635.1. Classification (NCBI taxonomy): domain Bacteria; kingdom Pseudomonadati; phylum Pseudomonadota; class Gammaproteobacteria; order Pseudomonadales; family Pseudomonadaceae; genus Pseudomonas; species Pseudomonas sp. UBA3153. The sequence goes on along the minus strand of NZ_DEYR01000066.1, from coordinate 1,945 downwards.
GATTGGTGCGGAGGGTGTACGTGTCGGAGGCGGCGTCGCTAGCTCCGATGAAAGTCTGATTGGCGAACTCCGGGGCATGTCTCGTCTGACGTTGCGCGCCTGCAGGTTGGTGAGCGTTCGTAGCGATGAGGAAACCCGGGCGTTGATGGCGCGTCTCAAAGACGAATTTTCCATCGATACCGCGTCCGTGAAGCCAGCACAGGAGTTGGCTGGTGTGCGCAATGGCTATGAAGACTATTCACGCCTTGGGCTGGATCGCTGGCTTGCAGTGGTGGGGGCCTTTCATCTGGCTGGCAAGGCCTGCCTGGTCATCGATCTCGGTACGGCCATCACCTCCGACTTTGTCGTCGCCGATGGCCAGCACCTTGGTGGTTTTATCTGCCCTGGCATGCCGTTGATGCGCAACCAGTTGAGGACCCACACCCGACGCATTCGCTATGACGACCAGCAGGCCGAGGAGGCCCTTCGTGACCTGTCTCCCGGCCGCTCCACCGTGGAAGCGGTGGAGCGCGGTTGCCTGATGATGCTGCAGGGCTTCGTCAGGGGCCAGGTGGCAATCGCTGAAGAATACTGTGGCCCTGAATTCGAGGTCTTTTTGACGGGAGGGGATGCTGGTTTGATGAAGGGTGTACATCCTCACGTAAGGATCGATCCGGATCTTATCTTCATCGGCCTTGCTATCGCGTGCCCTTTGCCCTGAGAGACTCCGATGCGCTGGCTATTTCTGTTGTTGCTCATGCTCAACCTTTTTTACTACGTGTGGCACCAGCAGCAGGCGCCCCTGCGTGTAAAGGAGGTGGCTCCTCTTTCGTTATACCGCAGCGCTGAGGACAACATTCGCCTGTTGAGCGAGTCGGGAGATGTTCCAGCGATCCAGGGGCGTCCCGCTCCTGTCGCACCGGTCAGCCAGGTGGATGATGTGTGTCTCTTCCTGGGCGGTTATGCGGGAGAGGCTGATATCCAGCCGCTCGAGCAGCGGTTGAAAGGGTTGGATGTCTCGGCCCAGGTGCAGGCGCGCGATGCCGAAGGGGCCGTCGACTACTGGGTGTATCTGCCTCCACTGGCATCGCGCCAGGCGTCCTTCCGACAGTTGAAGGAATTGCAATCGAGGCATATCGACAGCTACCTGATTGGCGAAGGTGATCTGGCCGATGGTATTTCCCTGGGGATGTTTCCGCGCCAGGAGCTGGCCGACGCCCTGGTGCGGCGCCTGAACGAGGCGGGTTACGAGCCGCAGGTGCGTGAGCTGCCACGTGCCTATCGGAGCTTCTGGCTTCGGGTGGATGACTCGAGCCGGCGCCTTCTGGATGATGCCTTGCTGGCGCGGCTGTCTACCGATTTCCCCAGGATGCGTCATCAGCTAATGCCCTGCAAAGACGTTGCATCACCGCGCTAGTTTGCATAGAATGGCGCCCGCTTCGCAGGCAGGGTTTACGAAAGTCTTCTGCGGTGCGGCTGTCGATGAAGCTAAGCTCAAGTTTTTTAATGAGAAATGCTTGACAGTGGGGTGGCATATGATGAAAATGCCGCCTCCAAATTTGGAGGGATTCCCGAGCGGCCAAAGGGATCAGACTGTAAATCTGACGTCTACGACTTCGAAGGTTCGAATCCTTCTCCCTCCACCAGATTAAAGCGTGAGCTGCGGGCTCCGCGGGTATAGTTCAGTGGTAGAACCTCAGCCTTCCAAGCTGATGATGCGGGTTCGATTCCCGCTACCCGCTCCAGGTTTGTTGGTTTATGCGAAACGTTTCGCTCATGTAGCTCAGCTGGTAGAGCACACCCTTGGTAAGGGTGAGGTCAGCGGTTCGATTCCGCTCATGAGCTCCAATACTTCAAAGGCAGATATGCAAATATCTGCCTTTGTTCTAATGGGCGTGGCGTGACTTGCTCAATACTTTGATGGGAGACGGTCTCGATGGCTAAAGAAAAATTCGAACGTAACAAA
>NZ_DEYR01000061.1:116341-117133 GCF_002364635.1 Pseudomonas sp. UBA3153 | reverse complement strand
CTGCACCGTGTTCCTCGCCAACGGCCGCGAGTCCGCCGCCCCGGCGCAGCTGATCGCCCTCGCCCCGAACCGCGCCGTGAGCGGCGTGCGCCGTAGCGCCTGAGTAGCCGGGCGCCGGCGGCCTGGCCGGTGCTTCGCGGCGGGTGTCGCATCGTAGTACCCGGTTGCTACCCCCGGGCGGGAGCGGATTTCTACACTGGCGCGGTGTTTTTTCCAGCGAGAGTCAAACCATGGCGTTCACCACCGAAATCCAGGCCGGCGTCTGCGCGACCCCGGATGCAGCCACCCAGGACTACGTGTTCAACCACAGCATGCTGCGGGTCAAGGACCCGGAGCGTTCGCTGGATTTCTACACCCGCGTCATGGGCATGCGCCTGCTGCGCCGGCTGGACTTCCAGGAAGGCCAGTTCTCGCTGTATTTCCTGGCGATGACCAAGGGCGAGACGGTGCCCGAAGAGGTTGGCGAGCGGCAGCGCTACACCTTCGGCCGGCAGAGCGTGCTGGAACTGACCCACAACTGGGGCACCGAGCACGACGATTCTGCCTACCACAACGGCAACAGCGAGCCGCGCGGCTTCGGCCACATCTGCTTCGCGGTGCCCGACATCCGCGCCGCCTGCGCGCGCTTCGAGGAGCTGGGCGTGAACTTCGTCAAGCGCCTGGACACCGGCAAGATGAAGGATGTGGCGTTCATCAGCGACCCGGACAACTACTGGATCGAATTGGTGCAGCCCGACCTCAACACCGAACTCGGCCGCTGATCGAACGCGTCACGGTGCGCATGGCGCACCC